>DATARN010000083.1:0-14112 GCA_036264135.1 Acidimicrobiales bacterium | reverse complement strand
CGACCGGACCCCCGCCACCAACCGGGGCCGAGGGGCCCAGGATCACCGGCGGCGTCACGTCGGCCCCGGAATACCAGTCGTCGCCCGGCTCGCGCGCCAGGCTCTCGGCGTCGGAGCGGTCGAGCACAGGGAAGCGCACGGCAGGGTCCAGCCAGCGCTCGGCGGCCAGGGCGAAGCGGGGGTAGATCGTGAGCCGGGGGGCCAGGGCGAAGCCCGCCGCCTCCGTCACCGCCCGCAGCCGGTCGAGTGCCGGCCACGGCCGTTCCGGGTTGACGTGGTCGACGGTGACGGGGGAGACGCCGCCCCAGTCGCCGATGCCGGCGGCCAGGAGCGGGGCCAGGTCGTCGGAGAGGTTGGGGGGCGCCTGCACCTGGATCTCGGCGGGCAGGACGAGCCGGGCAGCGGCGATCGACCAGAGGAACTCCTCCGGCGGGCACGGATCGGCGTTGTGCATGGCGGTCCCCGCCTTGGGCAGGAAGTTCTGGACGATCACCTCCTGCACATGGCCGTAGCGGCGGTGGGCGTCGGCGATGGCGGTGAGCGCGGCCAGCCGGTCGGCCCGGGTGTCGCCGATGCCGACGAGGACCCCGGTCGTGAACGGGATGGCCAGCCGCCCCGCCGCCTCCAGGGTGGCCAGCCTCCTTGCCGGCGCCTTGTCGGGCGCGCCCCGGTGGCAGGCGAGATCGTCCCGGAGCGACTCGAGCATCATCCCTTGCGAGGCGCTCACCGGCCGCAGCGCCGCCAGCTCCTGCTCGGACAGCGCCCCGGCGTTGGCGTGGGGCAGCAGGCCGGTCTCCTCGATCACCAGGCGGCACATGGCGGCCAGGTAGTCGACGGTCGACCGGTAGCCGTGCTCGGCCAGCCAGTCGGCGGCGGCGGGGTAGCGGTCCTCGGGTCGCTCCCCGAGCGTGAACAGCGCCTCGGCGCAGCCGGCGGCGGCGCCCGCCCGGGCGATGGCCAGCACCTCGTCGGGCGTGAGGTAGGGGCCGGCCAGGCGGGCCGGCGCCTTGGCGAAGGTGCAGTACCCGCAGCGGTCGCGGCACAGCATGGTGAGGGGAATGAAAACCTTGGGCGAGTAGGTGATCCGCCGGCCCCACGCCCGGTCCCGGGCCTCGCCGGCGAGGGAGACCAGGTCGGGGAGGGCGAGGCGGAGAAGCTCGTCGGGGGCCATTCGGCAACCCTATGCCCCTCCGGTTTCCAACCGTGACGGGAAAAGGGGGCCGTCGCGCCCCGTCGCCCCCCGCCCCGTTGCAGTGGCGGCGGCCACGCCGGCCGCGTCGGCTGCTCGCCGTCAGGCGGCCCGGCCGGCCCGACCGCAAGGGGGGAAACAGTCGGGCCGGCGGCCGCGGGGGCACCCTCTCTTATGCCAGGCGCCGGTTAGATTCGCCCGCCATGACCGACATCGACGAGCACGGGCGGCCCGAGCCACCACTGGCGGGCGACGAGACGGCCACCCTGCTCGGCTTCTTGGACTTCCAGCGGGCCACGTTGGATTGGAAGTGCCGGGGGCTCGACGCCGCCGGCCTGGCGGCGACGGTCGGCGCCTCGCCGATGACCCTCGGCGGGATCGTCAAGCACCTGGCTCTCGTGGAGGACTCCTGGTTCTCCCGGTCGCTCCACGGGCGGGAAAAGGCGGCGCCGTGGGCCGGGGTTGACTGGACGGCCGACCCCGACTGGGAGTGGCACTCGGCGGCCGCCGACACACCAGAGGAGCTCATGGCGCTCTGGCAGGAGGCGGTCGCCCGATCCCGGCGCCTGGTCGCCGAGGCGCTCGCCGCCGGCGGTCCCGAGCAGCCGGCCCGGCGCACCTGGCCCGACGGCCGGGCGCCCAGCCTGCGCTGGATCCTGTGCCACATGATCGAGGAGTACGCCCGCCACAACGGCCATGCCGACCTCCTCCGGGAATCGGTGGACGGTGCGACGGGGGAGTAGGTCCCTCGTTCACGCGCCCACCCCGGCGCTTCGTTCCGGAATGGCGGACACGCCTTAGTCCCGTACCGCCGATTGGCCGCCGAAATGAGGTGGTCGCCCGATGTCCGCCCCTACCTTAGGAGCGCATCGTGGAGCCATGTTCACGTTGGATGCTGCGCAGCAGATCATCGAAGAGCGCCGCCGCCGGCTACTTGCTGACGCCGCGAACGCCAGGATGCTCCACCTTGCCACCGCCGCCGCCCCCCCGCCCCGGCGCACCGTCCGCCACGGGGTCTGGCACGTGCGGCTTCCCATCGGCGCCCCCCGCCAGCCATAGGCGCTACCTTCGCCGCGGTGCTCGTGGCGCGCGCTGGGCTGTCGCCGGTCATGGTCGGCCGGGCCGAGGAACTCGGCCACCTGGCCGCCATGCTGCGCCCGGGCGGCAGTCCCCGGGTCGCGCTGGTGAGCGGCGAGGCGGGCGTCGGCAAGACCCGCCTCATCCAGGAGCTGGTGGCCCTGGTGCCGGCCGGAGCGCCGCTGCTCGTGGGCCAGGCCGAGCAGGGGGCCATGGGCCGGCCGTATCAGCTGCTGCTGGAAGCGGTCTCCTCGGTGGTGGCCGGGTGGACCGCCGTGCCGCCCGAGTTGCGACCGTGGGAGGACGCCCTGGCCACCCTGCTCGGTCCCGCCGCCGCCCATCTGCCTGTCCCCGAGGGCCGGCGTTCCGGCGACGAGCTGGCCCGGGCGGGAACGGAACTGGTTCGCTACCTGGTCGGGGCGGGTCCCGGCCTGGTCGTCTTCGAAGACCTGCACTGGGCCGACGCCGAAAGCCTCAGCCTGTTCCGCCACCTGGCGGCGACGCCGGAGCTGCCCATCCTGCTGGTCGGCACCTTCCGGCCCGAGGACCTCGACCGCCGCCACGTCACCGACCTGCTCCAGGCCATCGAGCGCCAGCACCAGGTCCAGCATCTGGCGCTCGGCCGGTTGTCCGTCGAGGAGGTGCGGGCCCTGGTGAGCGCCGTGCGGGAGGACACCGCCACCTACGCCGCCGCCGCCGACCTGCACCGTCGCACCTCCGGGAATCCGTTCTTCCTGGAGGAGCTCCTCCTGGCGGCGGGAACGACCGGCGTCGACGACCTCGCCGACCTGCCCCTGCCGGCGACGCTGACCGAGGCCGTCCTCCGCCACCTCGACGGCCTGGAGGGTGATCAGCGCCTGGTGGTCGACGCCGCCGCCATCCTCGGCCAGCGGATTCCTTTCGACCTGCTGGCCGCGGTCACCGGCTTCGGCGAGAACCGGCTGGTCGACGTGCTGCGGGCCCTGGTCCGCCAGTCGCTCATCGTGGAGGAGGACACCGACGTGTTCGCCTTCCGCCACGCCCTCACCCGCGAGGCGGTGGCGGGCCGCCTGCTCGGCCGGGAGCGCCGCCGCCTCCACGAGAAGGCCCTCGCCGCCCTGCAGGAGTCGGGCAGCGACGACTGGGCCGCCCTCGCCTACCACGCCGAGGGCGCCAACCGCTGGGACGAGGTGGTGCTGGCCGCCCGGGCGGGCGCGGCGTACTACCTGCGGACCGGGGCCACCTACCAGGCCCTGCGGCTGGCGGAGATGGGACTGGCCGAGATGGACGGCGACCTGGACCTGTTGCAGCTCGCCACCCAGGCCGCCTGGTCCGTCGGGTTGCCGGAGAGTGCCATCGACCGGGCGGAGCAGTGGCGCCGGCTGGCCGCCGAGAGCGACGACGTGGAGGCCCTGTCGCGCGCCCTTCGGGTGCTGGCCCGGCTGCGCTGGGAGGTGGGCGACGTCGCCGCCCACCACGCCATGGTCGCCGCCGCCCGGGACGTGGCGGCGCGACTCCCGCCGGGGCTCGAACGGGCCTGGGTGGCCAACCTGCTGGCCGAGTCGGCCATGCTCAACGGCCACAACCATGACGCCGTCGGCTTCGCCGACGAGGCCCTCCGGCTGGCTGGGGCACCGCCGGTGGACCCGGCCCTGAGCGCCGCCATCGCCATCAACAAGGGATCGGCGCTCACCGGTTTGGGCGGCAGGGAGGAGGAGGCTGTCGGGCTGCTGCTGGCCGGTGTGGACGGGGCGGAGCAATCGCTCGATTTCTTCTCCGCCCTGCGCGCCTTGAACAACTTGGCCCACACCGTCTTCCGCCTTTGGCCGGTCGACGACGCCGCCGCCCTCCTCGACCGCATGGGCCGCCTGCTCGAGCGCAGCGGCCGGGAGGACTGGCGGCCGCCGTGGCACCTGCTGCGTGCAGTGTTCTACGCCCACGTCCTCGGCGACATGGACGCCGCCCGCGCCGAGGTGGAACATTCGGGTTCGCCCGTGTCGCAGCGGCCCTGGGCCACCGTGCTCGAGGCCGAACTGGCCCTGGAATGCGGCGACCTGGCGGCCGCGTCGGCGTTCCTCGACCGCCTCGACCCGGTGCCGGCAGCCAACAGCAACGCCGAGGAACGGGTGATCACCGCCGGCCTCCGCGTCCGGCTGAGCGCCATGCGGGGCGATCACGCCGCCATGCGGCGGGACCTGGCGGTTCTCGCCGACGCCAACTGCCGCTACGAGGGCCACCACGAGAGCGGATCGGGCGACATGTGGGCCCATGCCCTGGTCAGCGTGTTGCGGGCCGGCCTGCCCGCCGAGGAGGTGGAGGCCCTCCTGACCGAGACCGCCGGGGGGGGTGCCGGGGACCCCGCCGACCCGGCATGGACCGACCACGTCCGGGGCGCCTTCGCCGAACGCCGCCAGCAACCGGCGGAGGCGGCGGCCGCCTACATCGCCGCGGCGCCGGAGCACCCCACCGTTCGCCGCAGCCCGCCGGCGTTGGCCGATGCCCACCTCGGTGCCGCCCGGGCGTTCCTCGCCCTGGACCGCCACGAGGAGGCCCGGGCCCACGCCGAGACGGCCCGTACCATCCTGGCCCGCTGGCCCGGCTGGCGCCGCGACGAGGCCGTCGCCCTCCTCCACCGCTTGGGCGAGGGCCGGAGCCGGGGAGCCGGCGGCGCCGACCTCACCGGCCGGGAGCGGGAAGTCGTCGCCCTGGTGGCCCAGGGTTTGACCAATGGTCAGATCGCCGCCCGGCTGTTCATCTCGACCAAGACGGCGTCGGTGCACGTTTCCAACGTCCTGCGCAAGCTGGGCTTGACGTCGCGTCGCCAGCTGGCCGACTGGGCGGTCGACAACCGCGGCTAGGACACCGGCGCGACCAGCTCGACCTCGAAGCCGTCGCCGTCCTCCAGGTAGCCGACCTGGGCACCCCCCGCGATGCGGTGGCCGTCGATGGGCAGCGTCGCCCACCCGTGGCTGGCCGCCCCGGAGAGGATGGAAACGAAGTTGTCCGCCGACTCGAGGGTGAAGGCGATGTGGTTGAGACCCGGCCGCAGCCGGCTGTAGAGCATGCCGGGGACCATGTCCGGCGACTGTTCGAGGGCGACGGCAAATCCGCTGCCGTGCCGGAACAGGAGCACGTTGTCGAGCGAGCGGTCCCGGCCATAGCCCAGCTCGCCCAGCAGCCAACCCCAGGACGCCTCGGCCCGGTCCAGGTCGGGGACCCAGAGGGTCACATGGTGCAGCACCCTGGTTATCCGAGCCCGGCGCGTTGGAATGCCGCCTCGACGGCCCGGGCGTCGGCGGCCTCCCCCTTGGCATTGGGGTGGACAGGGAAGGCGTCCGTGCCGGGAACCACCGGTTCGATCCAGCGGACCCCCTCGGCTTTGCAGGCGTCGTGGCCGATGCTGGCCGCGAAGGTGTCGACAAAGGTGGCGCCATGGGCCGCCGCCTGCTGCTGCAACATGGCGTTCAGGGTCATTTCCACCCCGTTCAGGTAGGCGACGTCGCCGGTGGTCAGCGGCAGCTGCGGGTAGCAGTTCCCTTGCTGGGGGAGGATGTCGGGGTAGCCGACGACAAAGACCTTGGCCTGCGGGGCGCGGGCGTGGATGCCGGCCAGGGCGGCGCCGACGGCCGGGCCGTCGCCCCGGGCCTCGTCGGCGAAGGTGGTGCCGAAGACGTTGCGGCACGGGGTGCCGATGTTGAGCAGGTCGAGGACGTCGGTGACGCCGCAGGACACGAGGGCGCTGACGAACAGGTCGTGGTCGTTGCCTCCGATGCCGATGGTGACCACCCCCGTCGATGCCGACAGGGCGTTGAACTGGGGGGGTTGGTCGGCGTACTGGGCCGTCGTCATGTTGGCGGTCGTGGCGCTGCTGCAGCTGCGGTCCTGTAGCGCCAGGCCGGCGGCCGCCGCCACCAGGTGCGGGTAGTTGATCGCCGAGCGCAGGCAATCGGGGGGCGCCCCCGGCGCCGGGGGCAGCACCAACGGCGCTGCGGTGTAGGAGTCGCCCAACGCCACGTAGGACACCGGCGCCGCGCCGGCCGGGGGCGATACCGCGGCGGCCACCACGGCCACCAACCCGGCGGCGGTCGCCGCCATCTGCATTATCCGGCGCATCGTTCTTTTCCCCCCGTGCATCGCGGTACCATACCGCCAGGGTGGAGACGGCGGCGGTCTCGCGACCCTGGCCCGTCGCCGTGGCATGCGCGACGACGGAGGAACCCATGACCACCACCACCGAACTGGCCCAAGAATTCGCGGTCACGGTACGCGGCTACGACCGCGCCCAAGTCGACAGCTACGTCGACACCCTGCGGGAGTGGCTGGGGAACGCCACCTTGCGCATGGAAGCGGCGGAAGCCGACAACGCCGGCCTGCGAGAACAGGTCGTGCTGCTGCGCTCCCGGCTGGCGCAACTCGAGGACCAGGTGGGCGGCACGCCGCCGCGGACCATCGAGGCGCTGGGCGACCGGGTCAGCCAGATCCTGCTGCTCGCCGAGGAGGGGGCGACGGCGGTCACCGCCGACGCCGAGGCCGAGGCGGTGTCGATCCTCGGGCGGGCCCGCCAGGAGGCCGACGATCTGCTGCGGGCCACCAAGGTCCGCCAGGCGGAGATGGAAGCGATCATCGCCAGCGCCAACCAGCGGGCGACCACCCTGGTCGACCGCGCCGAGGCCGAGGCGGCCGAGATCGTCAACCGGTTGCGGGCCGAGTCCGAGACCCGGGCGGCGGCCCGAGAGGCGGACGCCGAGGCCAAGGCGGTGGCCCGGGAAACCGAGGCCGCCGAGCGGGCCCGGGTCACCATCGCCGCCGCCGAGGCCGAGCGGGACCGCATCCGGGCGCAACTGGCCGAGGAGAAGGTGGCCATGGGCGCCGATCTGCACCGCCTGGCCGCCGAGCGCGACGAGGTCCGCGGCGCCCTGACCAGGCTCAAGGACTCCCTGCACCGCACCATCTCGGAGATGGGCGAGGGGGCCGCCCCGACGACCACGAGGGTTACTGCGACGGTGAAGATGCCCGAAGACCCTGGGGCGCCGCCTCCGGGTCTACCAGCCAGATAACCCGGTCGGCCCGCACCCGGGCCGCGGGCAGGTCGGCGCCGTCGTAGATGGCCTGCATGGCGGGGCGCTTGGATGCGCCGGCCACGGTGAAGATCACCAGCCGCCCCCGGGCGATGCCGCTGTACGTGAAGGTCATCCGCCGGTGGGGGTTGCGGCCGTTCGGGTCCTCGCTCATCGCCACCAGCACACCGGGATCGGCGTCGAGGACCGGCGAGTTCGGGAACAGCGAGGCGGTGTGGCCGTCGGCGCCCATCCCCAGGTGGACGACGTCGATGCGGCCCATCTCCCCGAGCCGCAACTGGTAGCTCTCCGGTCCCTCCTCGCAGCGCATGGGGTACACCGCGTTGGCCGCCCCGACCTTCTCCAGCAGGGCCTGGCGGACCAGCAGCTGGTTGGACGCCGGATCGTCGGGCGGCACGCAGCGCTCGTCGGACCACAAGATGTTGACCTGCCACCAGTCGATCTGCTCGGCGCCCACCGCCGCCAGGCGCTCGTAGCACGCCCGCGCCGTCGACCCGCCGGACAGCGCCAGGGAAAACTCTTCGTCGACGCGGTTGTGGAAGGCGTCGACGACCCGGGCCGCGAATTCGCCCGGAACGTCGGAAACGACGAACAGTTCCCCATTCACTCGTCGCAGGTTAACTGGCGGCCTGGGACGTGTTAGATCCAGGCGTCGGCGGCCACGCCGGCCGCCAGCGCCTGCTGCCACACCCGATCCCGACCCAGATGGGTGAGGGCCTCGCCCAGCGACCACACCAACGAGTCGTCAGGAAGGGGTAACAGTTCCTGGCGGCTCCGGCCGCCCGCCAAGGCGGCGCTGGCCCGCACCAGCCGCTCACCTTCGGCCCGGCCGACCTCGAAGGTCGCGTCGTCCCCGGCGCGCAGGACGATGCGAGCATGGCGGGCGTCGGCCAAAACGAGCTGCTGCTTGCTCAGACCCAATCGTGAGGCCAGCCAACCGGCCAGCAGCCGTCGCGGGCCCCCTTTTCCCGCCACTTCCGCCGCCGTGATCCGGCGGGCGTACGGGCGGAGGTCGGGCGGGTCGAACAGGGCGGCCACCATCTCCCGCCACGGCCGTAGCCGCATCCACGACAGGTCGACGATCGCCCGGCGCCCGGCCAGGGCGATCAGGCCGGCCACGTCCTGCGCCTCCTTGGTGTCGACCAGCACGCTGGTCGCCTTGGCCAGCAGGGGCTCCGACACCGGCGGCAGCGATGCCGGGTACCACACCACCACCGGCAGGTCGGAGAGGGTGAACGGCTCGACGATCGAGTCCAGGTGGGCGGCGGCGTCACCCCGCACCCACAGCCCGACCTGGTCGAAGGTGAGCGGGTGGCCGTCGGCCTCGGTCCCGTAGATCGTCACGCTGGCGTCGATCCCCGTCCCCTCCTCCACCGTTTGCACGATCAGCAGGCGGGCCGGGTGGTGGGCGCCCAGGGACCGCATGACTTGGGTGGCCTGGTACACCTCGTCGTCGGTTCGGGTGACGGCCACCAACGTCATGACCCACGTGCGCGACGCCGTGCGGGCCACGCTGCGGCGCAGCTGGGCCAGGGTGTCGACGACCGAACCCAACCGGACGTCGGTGGCGTACCAGCGGTTGAGGGCTACGGCGTCCGCCACCGCCGCCCCTCCCGGGCCAGCAGCTGGTCGGCCTGCTTGGGGCCCCATGTGCCGGCGGGGTAGCGGGCGAGGGGGGTGTCGCGGGCGGCCCAGGCGGTGAGGATCGGGTCGACGATCGACCACGCCTGGAGCACCTCGTCGCTGCGGATGAACAACGTGGGGTCGCCGATCATGGCGTCGAGGAGGAGGCGTTCGTAGGCGTCGGGTGCCTCCTCGAGGAAGGCGGCGCCGTAGGAGAAGTCCATCAGCACGTCGCGGACCTCGAACGCCTGGCCGGGGACCTTGGCCCCGAAGCGGAGGCTGATGCCCTCGTCGGGCTGGATCCGCAGGACCAGGGCGTTGGGGTGCAGGTCCCGGGACTCGTGGGCCCGGAACGGCAGGTGGGGGACTCGCTGGAACTGCAGCGCCACCTCGGTCACCCGCTTCGGCAGCCGCTTGCCGGTGCGGATGTAGATCGGAACCCCGGCCCAGCGCCAGTTGTCGACCTCCAGGCGCATGGCCACATAGGTCTCGGTGCGGCTGTCGGGGGCTACGCCCTCCTCCTCCCGGTAGCCGGGAACGGCTGCCCCTTCCGCCCAGCCCGCCTCGTACTGGGCCCGCACCACGTCGGTGGCCACCTGCTCCACGGACATGACCTTGACGGCTCGCAACGCTTTCACCTTTTCGTCGCGGATGCCCTGGGCGTCGATGGTGGCCGGTGGCTCCATGAGCGTGAGGGAGAGAACCTGCATCACATGGTTCTGCACGATGTCGCGCAGCGCCCCGGCGGTCTCGTAGAACCCGCCCCGGTGCTCGACGCCCAGGGCTTCGGCCACCGTGACCTGGACGTGGTCGAGGTAGCGGCGGTCCCAGATCGGTTCGAAGATGGCGTTGGCGAAGCGCAGGGCGAGGACGTTCTGCACCGTCTCCTTGCCCAGGTAGTGGTCGATCCGGTAGATCTGCGACTCGTCGAAGCTGCGGTGCAGGGCTTCGTCGAGCTGGCGGGCGCTTTCCAGGTCGCGGCCGAACGGCTTCTCGATGACCAGCCGGGCGAAGGAGCCGCCCGGCCCCGGCTTGTTGAGCCCGGCCGCCCCCAGGGCGTCGGCGACCGGCTCGAAGACGGCGGGCACGGTGGCCAGGTAGAACATCCGGTTGCCGCCGGTGCCGCGCTCGGCGTCGACCTCGTCGAGCACCCGCGACAGCTCGGCCATGGTCTCGGGGGCGCCGTAGTCGCCGGCCACGTAGCGGAAGCCCCTGACCAGCTCGCGCCACGCCGGGCCCCCTTCGGGTACCGCCTCGGTCACCTTGGCGCGGAAGTCGTCGTCGCTCAGATGGCTGCGGGCCACGCCCACCACCACGAAGGACGACGGCAGCAGCCGCCGCCGCGACAGCGAGGCGACGGCCGGGATCAGTTTGCGGGCGGTGAGGTCACCCGAGGCGCCGAAGATGACCAGTGCGCACGGCGGTGCCCGCCGCCCTTCCGACAGGCCGACGGCCAGCGGATTGACGTCCTCGGCCTCGGTTCCATCGGCGGTGGTGCCGAGCGTGGTGTTCAGCCACGCCCCGCGTCCGCTGGCCGCCGCTGCATCGGGCGGCCCGGTGGTGGTCATCTAGAAGGACGAGGCCTTGTCGGTGAGGGCCTGCTGCAACTCGTCGAAGCTCTTGGAGAAGCTGGCCACGCCCTCGTCCTCCAGTTGGCGGGCGATGGCTGCCATGTCGATGCCCACCTCGGCCAGGGCCTGAAGATGGGCGACCGCCTCGTCGATGCCCTGGTCGACGGTGCGGGCCACCACCCCGTGGTCCATGAATGCCTCGACCGTGGCTTCGGGCATGGTGTCCACGGTGTGGGGGCCGATCAGGCTCTCGACATACAGCAGATCGGGGTAGGCGGGGTTCTTGGTCGACGTCGAGGCCCACAGCGGCCGCTGGCGGTGAGCGCCCTGGGCCCGCAACGTCGCCCACCGGTCGCCCGAGAAGACCTTCTCGAAATGCTGGTAGGCCAGCTTGGCCTGGGCGATGGCGGCCTTGCCTTCCAGCGCCTTCCCCTTGTCGTCCAGCTTCTCCAGCCGGCGATCGATCTCGGTGTCGACCCGGCTCACGAAGAACGAGGCGACGCTGTGGACCTGGGCCGGATCGCCGCCGCCGCCGACCCAGCTCTCCAGCCCGCTCAGGTAGGCCTCCATCACGTCGTCGTAGCGGTCCAGGCTGAAGATCAGCGTCACGTTGATGTTGCGCCCCTCGCTGATCATCTGCTGGATGGCGGGTACGCCTTCCGCCGTCGCCGGGATCTTGACCATCAGGTTGGGCAAACTGATGCGCTGGTGCAGGTTGCGGGCGGCGGCAATGGTGCCCGCCGTGTCGTGGGCCAGGCTGGGGGCGACCTCGAGGGACACGAAGCCGTCGGCCCCGCCGCTGCGGTCGTACAGCTGCCGCAGCACGCCGCACGCGTTGGTCACATCCTCGATGACCATGTCCCAGTAGGCGTGGTCGACACCCTCCCGCGCGACCAGCGCCCGGAACTGGTCGTCATAGTCGGCTGACCCCTGGATCGCCTTCTGGAAGATGGTGGGGTTGGAGGTGACGCCTCGGATCCCGTCGGCGACCAACTCTTTGAGCCGTCCGGAGGTGAGGTAGGACCGCTGGAGATTGTCGATCCACGGGCTCTGGCCCTGCTGGGCAAAGAGCTGGTGCAGGCGGGTGTCGGTCATGCCATGCCTCCGTCACTCAAGGTCGGTGGAATCCTCGGGACCATCGTCCATGTCGTCGTCGTCGTCGAAGTCGATGCCACTGAACGTGTCAAGCAGCTGGCGGGCCCGGGTCGCCACGTTGTCCGCGGTGAATCCGAACTCCGCCAGCACCTTGGCTCCCGGTGCCGAGGCGCCGAAATGGTCGATGGCCACCGAGTCGTCGGCCCAGCGCGACCAGCCGAAGGAGGTCGCCGCCTCGACGGAGAGCACCGGCGTGTCATACCCGAGCACGTCGGCCTGGTACTCCTCGCTCTGCAGCTCGAAGAGCTCCCAGCACGGCAGCGACACCACCCGGGTGGCGATGTCGTCGGCCTCCAGCAGCTTGGCCGCCTCCAGGCAGACCGACACTTCGCTGCCCGTGCCGATGAGGACGATGTCGGGGTCGTCGCCCCCCGAGACCAGCACGTAGCCACCCTTGGCCACGTCGGAGAACCGCTCGGCGGTCCCCTCCAGGACGGGGATGGCCTGGCGGGAGAGGATCAACGCCGTCGGGCCGTCGCTGTCAACCGCGATGCGGTAGGCGTGGGCGGTCTCGTTGGCGTCGGCTGGGCGGATGACGCGCAGCTGGGGCATGGCCCGCATGGCGGCCAGGTGTTCGACCGGCTGATGGGTCGGCCCGTCCTCACCCAAGCCGACCGAGTCGTGCGTCCAGCTGTAGACGACCTTGGCCTCCGACAAGGCGGCCAGGCGGACGGCGCCGCGCATGTAGTCGCTGAAGATGAAAAAGGTGCCCCCGATGGGAAGGACCCCACCGTGCAGCGCCATACCGTTCATGGCCCCGCCCATGCCGTGCTCGCGCACGCCGAAGGCGATCTGGCGCCCGCCGGGGTGCTCGCGGCTCTGCAGCTCGGCGTTGTCCAGCTTGGTGCCGGTGTTGCCCGTCAGGTCGGCGCCCCCGCTGAGGAGGCCGGGAACCACGTCGAGCGTGGCGTTGATGCACGCCTTGACGGCCTGGCGGGTGGCCAGCTTCTCGCCCGACTGCCATGTCGGCAGCTTGGCCGACCAGCCGGTCACGCCTCGGCCGGCCAGGGCGGCATCCCACGCCTCGCGGTCGCCGGTCCAGTTGGCCAGCCGCTGCTCCCACGCCTGGCGGAGGGCCTGGCCTCGGGGGATCGTCTGGCGGTAGAAGTCGATGACCTCATCGGGAACCCAGAACGACTCTTCGGGCGGCAGGCCGAGCAGCTCCTTGGTGGCCGTGATCTCCTCCGCCCCGAGGGGCTCGCCGTGAGCCGCCGAGGTGTCGGTCTTGTGGGGCGACGGCCAGCCGATGTGGCTGCGCAGGATCAGCATCGACGGCTTGTCCTCGACGGCCATGGCGCCCCGGATGGCCTTCTCCAGCACGTCGGTCTCGTTGGCCACCTCGCCCAGGTCATGCACGTCCCAGCCATACGCCTCGAACCGCTCGTGGGCGTTGTCGGTGAGGGAGATCTCGGTGGGGCCGTCGATGGTGATGTGGTTGTCGTCGTAGATGTAGATGAGGCGGCCGAGGCCGAGGTGGCCGGCCAGGGAGGCCGCCTCGTGGCTGATGCCCTCCATGAGGTCGCCGTCGCTGCAGATGACGAAGGTGTGGTGGTCCACCAGGTCCGGCCCGTAGGTGGCCCGCATGTAGCGCTCGGCGATGCCCATGCCGACGCCGTTGGAGAAGCCCGCGCCCAGTGGCCCGGTCGTCACTTCGATCCCGGGGAAGTGGTGCACCTCGGGGTGCCCCGGGGTCTTGCTGTGCAGCTGGCGGAACTCCTTGATGTCGTCGAGGGTCAACCCGTAGCCGGTCAGATAGAGCATCGAATACAGGAGCATCGATGCGTGGCCGGCGGAAAGGATGAAACGATCCCGGTCGGGCCAGTCCGGCGCCGAGGGATCGTGCTTCATGATCCGCGTGTAGAGCACGTGGGCCAGCGGCGCCAGCGCCATTGGCGTCCCGGGGTGGCCCGAGTTGGCCTTCTGCACGGCGTCCATGGCGAGGCCGCGGATGACATTGATTCCCAGCTGTTCGATGTCGCGATCGCTCATGGTGCAACCCTACCCAGACTGCGGCAGGTGGGGAATCTGTGCGGCCGCGGTCGGGTCGCCCGACCGCCTTCCAGGCTCCTACGAGGGCTTGGGTGAGGTCTCTTCCGGCGGGGCGTTCACGACGGCTGGGGTGGGGGTCGTGTCGGCTGGGGTGGCGGCCGTCCCCACGGGGGTGGCGGCCGTCTCGACGGGAGTGGCGGCCAAGGCATCGGCGAGGGGCTGAGAGGCAGGCGTGCGCTCCTCGAAAAGGGCCATGGATGCCGTGAACCCGTGCACGAAGTTGCGACCCCCGACGGGCCCGAGCTCGCCGGCCGCGAAGAACCCCGAGATCGGGGGGTCGCCCATCAAGTCGCCGATCACGCCCGCGTCATGATCGGGCTTGGAGAACAGCCGTGACCAGCGGCCGTTGCACGTGAAGAGGAGTACACCGTCGGCGTGGCGCTCGGCCAAG
>DATARN010000035.1:0-25254 GCA_036264135.1 Acidimicrobiales bacterium | reverse complement strand
GTCGACGATGCGCCTCTGGGAGTGGTAGTCGTGCGCCGCCGCCTGGAAGAGAGGGTTCCGCCAGGCCACGAGGTCCTGAGGCGGGTCGCCGAGGAAGCCGAACAGCACGAGGGCCAGCTCGACGTCCTTCGCCACCGGGGCGCGTCCGAAGCGTCCGGCCCGTGCGGAGGCCACTGCGGCGCAGCCGTGCAAAGCGTCCTTTGTCGTGATCCCGGGAGCCAGCTTGACCCGGTCGGCGAAGAGCTCCTCCGCGACGAGCATGGCGTAACCCTGATCCGGTCCGGGGACCCCGAGCTCGGGCCCGATCGGTTGGCCCGGGAGGCGCAGCTCGGATACCCGGTTGGCGCGCCAGTCGGGCGGGGTTCTCAGCCGGTAGGCGGGGCGGACCCTGTCCTCTTCGGCGATCGGTGCGTAGGTCGGCTGGGTCATGAGTGGAGCAGCAGACCGTAGACGATCGAGTCGAACAGGGCCTGCCACGAGGCCTCGATGATGTTCTCCGACACGCCGATGGTCGTCCACGTCTCGTCCCCGTCGGTCGAGTCGATGAGGACCCGGGTCACCGCGCCCGTCCCCTTGGCGGTATCCAGGACCCGGACCTTGTAGTCGGTCAGGTGGAGGTGCGACAGCTCGGGGAACTGGGCGCCGATCGCCTTGCGCAGCGCGGCGTCGAGAGCATTGACCGGGCCGTTGCCCTCCGCCGTGGCCAGGACCCGCTCGTCGCCCACGTGGACCTTGAGGGTGGCCTCGGTCACGAAGCTCCCGTCCTCGCGCCGGTCGGTGATGACCCGGAAGGACTCGAGCCGGAAGAACGCCTGCTTCCACCCGGTGGCGGAGCGCATCAGCAACTCCAACGAGCCGTCCGCCACCTCGAAGTGGTAGCCGCGGTGCTCCAGCTCCTTGAGGTCGTCGAGGATCTCGCTCAGGGCGGCGCCGTCGAGGGCCAGGCCCAGCTGCGCCGCCTTCAGCTGCACCGTCGAGCGCCCGGACATCTCCGAGACGACGAAGCGGGTGCCGTTGCCCACCGCGTCGGGCGCCACGTGCTCGTAGGCCTGGGGCGCCCGGGCGATGGCGCTGGTGTGCAGACCCGCCTTGTGGGCGAACGCCGAGGCGCCCACGTAGGGCTGGTGGGGGTCGGGCGCGATGTTGACCAGCTCGGCGATGTGGTGGGCGACGGGAGTGAGGCGGTCGAGGCGGTCGCGGGCGATGGTGCCCACGCCCATCTTGAGGGTCAGGTTGGGGACGGTGGCGCACAGGTCGGCGTTGCCCGTCCGTTCGCCGTAGCCGTTGATGCAGCCCTGCACCTGGGTGCAGCCCTGACGGACGGCGAGCAGGGAGTTGGCCACGGCACAACCGGCGTCGTTGTGGAAGTGGCAGCCGAGCTTGATATCGACCACGTCGCGCACCGCGCCCACGATGCGCTCGGCATCGCCGGGCAGGGTGCCGCCATTGGTGTCGCACAGGATGACGACCTCGGCGCCCGCCTGCTGCGCCGTCCGCAGGATGTCGAGGCTGAAGCCGGGGTTGGCCCGGTAGCCGTCGAAAAAATGCTCGGCGTCGACGAACACCCGTCGCTGCTGGGCCCGGAGGAACGCCACCGAGTCGGCGACCATGTCGATGGCCTCGGTCAGCGTGGTCCGCAGCGTCTCGGTGACGTGCCACTCGGCCGACTTGGCGACCAGGCAGACGGCGCTGGTGTCGGCGTGGAGGAGGCTCTGCAGCACGGGATCGTGCTCCGCCTTGGTCCCGGCTTTGCGGGTGGAACCGAAGGCCACCAGCGTGGCGGTGTGGAGGTGCAGATCGCCCGCCGCCGCCCGGCGGAAGAACTCCTCGTCCTTGGGGTTGGCGCCCGGCCAGCCGCCCTCGATGTAGTGCACGCCGAGGTGGTCGAGCTGCTCCGCCACCCGCAGCTTGTCGTCGACGGTCAGGGAGAGGCCCTCTTGCTGGCTGCCGTCGCGGAGGGTCGTGTCGTAGATGTCGACGGCGTCGGGCAGCTCCCGGGTGATGGCGGCTACCGCGACGTGGTCACCCGACATATTCGACCCAGTCTTTGTGGCGGTCCACCTTGCCCCGCACCGCCGCCTCGAAGACCTCCTGGATCTTGCGGGTCATGGGACCGGGGTCGCCCGTCGGTCCGACCAGCCGGTCGTCGACCGAGCGGACGGGGACCACCTCGGCGGCGGTGCCGCTGAGGAACGCCTCGTCGGCGGTGTAGAGGTCCGAGCGCAGGATGTTGCCGACCTCGACCTCGTAGCCGAGGTCGCGGGCGATGGCCATCACCGAGCTCTGGGTGATGCCCTCCAGGGCGCCGGACGACACGGGCGGGGTGAGGAGACGGCCCCCCTTGACGACGAAGATGTTCTCGCCCGTGCACTCGCTCACGTACCCCTGGGGTGACAGCAGGATGGCCTCGTCGTAGCCCGCCTTCAGGGCCTCCACCTTGGCCATCGACGAGTTGATGTACATGCCCGTGCCCTTGGCGGCGGGCGGCATGGCGTTGGGGTTGTGGCGCTGCCACGAGCTGATCTTCATGCGGACGCCGTTCCTGACGCCCTCGGCGCCCAGGTAGCTGCCCCACGGCCACACCGCGATGGAGACGTTGACCGGGCAGGGCAGCGGGTTGAGGCCCATCTCGCCGTAGCCCAGGTACACGATGGGGCGGATGTAGCACTCCGGCAGGCCGTTGACCCGGACGGTGTCCTTGACGCCTTCGATGAGCTGGTCGACGGTGAACGGCACGTCGATCATGAAGATCTTGGCCGAGTTGAACAGCCGCACGATGTGATCGGTGAGGCGGAACACCGCCGGCCCCTCGTCGGTGGCGTAGGCCCGGATCCCCTCGAACACGCCGCAGCCGTAGTGCAGGGTGTGGGTCAGTATGTGGATCTTGGCGTCGTCCCAGTCGACCAGGGCGCCATCCATCCACACTTTCTCGGATTTGGTAATCGGCATCTCCTAGACCCTTTCTGCGATGGCGTCGCCAATCTGCGACGTCGAGGCACCCTCTTCAGTGTGGCCTGCTTCTCTTCGGCGTGCGTCGGCACGATTCTCGCCCCCGCCTGCCGTGTCGCCGGCGGCTGGGTTGGGTTGGCGGTAGTCGGAGACCGCCTTGATGATGCGGGCGGCGGCGCCGCTCTCGCCCAGGAAGTCCAGCATCATGGCGGCGGAAATGATGGCCGCCAGAGGGTTGGCCCGCCCCGTGCCGGCGATGTCGGGCGCCGAGCCGTGCACCGGCTCGAACAGCGACGGCCCGGTCCGGGCGGGGTTGAGGTTGGCCGAGGCGGCCAGGCCGATCCCGCCGGACACGGCGCCGGCCAGGTCGGTCAGGATGTCGCCGAACAGGTTGTCGGTGACGATCACGTCGTAGCGCCCGGGCGATTCGACCAGGTAGATGCAGGCGGCGTCGACGTGGCTGTATCCGGTCGCGACGTCGGGGTACTCGGCGGCCAGCTGTTCGAAGGTTCGCTGCCACAGGTCGCCGGCGAAGGTCAAGACGTTGGTCTTGTGGACCAGGGTGAGGTGGCGCCGGTCCCTCTTCTGGGCCAGATCAAAGGCAAAGCGCAGGCACCGCTCCACCCCGAAGCGGGTGTTGACCGATCCCTGGGTCGCCACCTCGTGGGGCGTTCCCTTGCGGAGGAAGCCTCCCTCGCCGGCGTAGCTGCCCTCGGTGTTCTCCCGGACCACGGCCACGTCGATGCCCGGGGCGGCGAAGGGACGGAGGTTGACGTACAGGTCCAGCTGAAACCGCAGCTTCAGCAGCAGGCCCCGTTCGAGCACGCCGGGCGGCACCTCGGGACTGCCCACCGCGCCCAGCAGGATGGCGTCGAAGCCCCGCAGCTCGTCGAGGACGGAATCGGGCAGCACCTCGCCGGTGGCCAGGTAGCGGCGGGCGCCGAGGTCGTAGGTGACCGGGTCGAGGTGGGCGCCCGCGGCCCGGCACACCTTCAGGGCTTCGGTGATGACTTCGGGGCCGATTCCGTCGCCGGGCAACACGGCGATCCGGTGGGTGCTCACGTGGGTTGCTGCCCTCCTCGGGCTTCCTTCAGGTTGGCGGGATCGCTGGTCAGTCTGTCCGGTAGACACAAAACGACCGCCCACCAAGTGGACGGTCGAAGGCGCACACCGGGCGGTCCGGGGTGCGCTAGGCGATGATTACGATGGCGGGACGTAGGGACACGGCACTACCAGTGTCGTCCATCGTGCCGGCCCCGTCAACCACACCCCCCGGTAGGGTGTGAACGCATGGCACCGACGCAACTGACGCGCGACACCTTTGATCGACTCCGTGACGAGCTGGAGGACCTGCGCACCCGCGGCCGGGTGGAGATCGCCCGGGCCATCGAGGCGGCCCGCATGCTCGGGGACCTGTCGGAAAACGGTGACTACCACGCCGCCAAGGACTCGCAGGGCAAGATGGAGGCCCGGATCCGCCAGCTGGAGGCCATGCTGGAGGGCGCCCAGATCGTCGACGCCGCCGCCGGCTCCTCGGGCACGGTCACGACCGGCGTCGTGGTATCGCTGCGCTACGCCGGCGACGACGAGGTGGAGAAGTACCTGATCGGCTCGATCGAGGAACGCCGGGAGGGCGTGTCGATCATCTCCCCCAACTCCCCCCTCGGCCAGGCGCTCATGGGCCACGGCCCCGGTGACCAGGTCAGCTACGACGCCCCGAGCGGCCCCCTGGCGGTGGACATCGTCGGCATCGGCGACTAGTCCCCGGGTCGTCGGCGCCGGCTGGGCAGCGACTCGCCCGCCTCCTGCCAGCGGGCCATCGTCCACAGCAGGTCGGAAAGACGGTTCAGGTACGGCACGACCTGGGATCCGTCCGCCGCCGCGGCCAGCGCCCGGCGCTCCGCCCGGCGCACCACGGTGCGGGCCACCTCGAGGGCGGCGCTGGCCCGGTCGTGACCGGGGAGCACGAACTCGGTGACCGGCGGGAACCGCTCCGTCAGGGCGTCGATGCGCTCCTCCAGCCCATCGATCATGGCGGCGGTCACGAGGGTCTGGCCGGCGACCAGCTTGGCCCGGTTGGCCGGTGCGGTGGCGAGTTCGGCCATCAGGATGTACAGATCCCGCTGCAGGCCGATCAGGATCCCGTCCAGCTCGGAACCGCGTTCCGCCTCCGCCCGGGCCAGGCCCAGCATGGCCTGGGCCTCGTCGACCGCGCCGTTGGCCTCGATGGCCGGGTCGTCCTTGGCGATGCGCCCGCCGTAGAGCAGTCCGGTGGTGCCGTCGTCACCCTTGCGGGTGTAGATCTTCACGCCCGGGCCCGCGTTGCCCGTTACCCGGTGACGGAAATGGTGGCCTGCGCCCGGGTGCCCTCGTTGCCGACCGCCTTGATCGTGTAGGTGCCCGGGGGATCACCGCTCAGCGGCACGTAGGTCGACGCGACGGTGCCCTGGGCGTCAGCCACGTGGCTGGGCCCGATGAAGGGCGGCCAGGTCGGGATGTCGATCTCGAAGGTCAGCGCCTCGCCAGGGCGGAAGCCGCCGGCGGACAGAGAAAACGGCGTCCCCGTCTTGCCCGCCGGCGGCGTGATGCTCAGGGTTCCCGGCCGGGTCTTGACGCCGCTGCCGCCCGAGAAGTGGCGGCTGATACGGCTGCAGGCCGGGGCCAGGAAGACCAGACAGGCGAGCGCGACCGCGAGTGACCGTGGCGTTCGGCGGGGCACGCCGCATGGTACCGAGCGACGACTATCGCCGCAGCAGCAAGATGACCACGATGATGATGATGATGAGTAGGGCTCCCCCACCGATATACATGGCCCTGCCTCTACCCACGTCGCCGGGAGTGCAACCGAATACCGTCGGGGGAGGCAATTTCCCCCCGGTAGCCTGTGGCGATGACGATGCCGAGCTACCTGGAGGCGCTCCGCGAGCGGGTGGTCATCTTCGACGGGGCTACCGGAACCAACATCCAGTTGCGCCAGCTCGGACCGGATGACTTCGGCGGTCCCGCCCTCGAAGGGTGCAACGAACTGCTCTGCGACACCCGCCCGGACGTCATCGCCGACCTCCACGCCTCCTTCTTCGACGTCGGCGTCGACGTCGTCGAGACGGATAGCTTCGGATCGCTGCCCTGGGTGCTGGCCGAGTACGGCATCGCCGACCGCACCCGGGAACTGGCCACCAAATCGGCCCGTATCGCCCGAGAGGTGGCCGGCGGGTACCGCGGGGCGGGCGGTGGCCGTGACGCCTGGGTCGCCGGGTCGCTCGGCCCCGGCACCAAGCTGGTGTCCCTCGGCCAGATCTCCTTTGCCGACCTGCGCGACGGGTACCAGGAAGCGGCGGCCGGCCTGCTGGCGGGCGGTGCCGACCTGTTCGTGGTCGAGACCTGCCAGGACCTGCTCCAGGTCAAGGCGGCGGTGATCGGATGCCGTCGCGCCATGGCCGCGGCGGGGCGGGAGATCCCCATCCAGACCCAGGTGACCATCGAGTTGACCGGCCGCATGTTGATGGGGACCGAGATCGGCGCCGCCCTGACGACGCTCGATGCCCTCCGCCCCGACGTGATCGGGATCAACTGCGCGACCGGGCCCCAGGAGATGAGCGAACACCTCCGCTATCTGTCCCAGCACGCCCGGACACTCCTGTCCTGCCTGCCCAACGCCGGTCTCCCCTCGGTGGTCGAGGGCAAGATGCACTACGACCTGACGCCGCAGCAGCTGGCCGAGCACCACGCCCGCTTCGTCACCGACTACGGGGTGTCGGTGGTGGGCGGCTGCTGCGGCACCACCCCGGAGCACCTGGCGGCGGTAGTGGCGGCCTGCCGCGGCCTGACCCCGGCGGCGCGCCAGCCCGAGTGGGAGCCGGGTTGCGCATCGATCTACACCCATGTCCCCTACGACCAGGAGCCGTCGTTCCTCGTGGTCGGCGAACGGACCAACGCCAACGGATCCAAGCGCTTCCGTGAGGCCATGCTGGCCTCGGACTGGGACACCTGCGTGGCCATGGCCCGCGACCAGGAAAAGGAGGGGGCGCACGTCATCGACGTCTGCGTCGACTACACCGGCGAGGACGGCACCGCCGACATGGCCGAGGTGGCGGGACGCTTCGCCACCCAGGCGACCGTGCCGCTCATGCTGGACTCGACGGAAGCCCCCGTCATCGAAACGGGCCTGCAGCGCATCGCCGGCAAGCCACTGCTGAACTCCGTCAACCTGGAGGACGGTGCCGCCCCCGGCACCCGCTTCGACCGGTTCCTCACCCTGGCCCGCGAGTACGGCGCCGCCGTCGTCTGCACCTGCATCGACGAGGAGGGCCAGGCCCGCACGGCGGCGTGGAAGCTGCGAGCCGCCCGGGCCATCTACGACCTGGCGGTGGACCGTTATGGGATGGACCCCACCGACCTGCTGTTCGACCCGCTGGTGCTGCCCCTTTCCACCGGGATGGAGGAGAGCCGCAAGGACGGGGTGGAGACGATCGAAGGGATCCGCCGAATCAAGGCCGAGCTCCTCGGCGCCGGCACCATCGTGGGGCTCTCCAACGTGTCGTTCGGCCTCGCCCCCGCCGCCCGCCATGCCTTGAACTCGGTGTTCCTGCACGAATGCCAGCAGGCCGGTCTCGACGCCGCCATCGTCCACGCGGCGCGCATCATGCCGCTCAACAAGATCGACCCGGAAGTGGTCGAGGTCTGCCTCGACCTGATCTACGACCGCCGGGACCCGGCGCGCGGCTATGACCCGCTGCAGCGGCTGCTTGCTCTGTTCGAGGGGGTCTCGGCCGCAGCCGTGGTCAAAGAGGACCGCAGCGGCTGGCCCGTCGAGCGTCGACTGGCGCAGCGCATCATCGACGGGGACCGCGACGGGCTGGAGGCCGATCTCGATCTCGCCCTCGCCCAGGGCGTGCCGGCGCTCGACATCGTCAACGACACGCTGCTCGGCGGGATGAAGGTGGTGGGTGATCTCTTCGGCTCCGGTCAGATGCAGCTGCCCTTCGTGCTGCAATCGGCGGAGACCATGAAGGCCTCCGTCGCCCATCTGGAACCCCACATGGAGCGCGCCGCCGAGGGCGGCAAGGGCCGGATCGTGCTGGCCACCGTCAAAGGCGATGTCCACGACATCGGCAAGAACCTGGTGGACATCATCTTCACCAACAACGGCTACGAGGTGCACAACCTGGGCACCAAGGTCGCCATCAACGAAATGCTGGACAAGGCGGCCGAGGTCGGCGCCGACGTCATCGGCATGAGCGGGCTGCTCGTCAAGAGCACGCTCATCATGCGGGACAACCTCCTCGACATGAACGAACGCGGGGCGTCGAAGGTACCGGTGTTGCTGGGCGGCGCCGCCCTGACCCGCAACTACGTCGAGCGGGACCTGCGCGGCGTCTACCAGGGCCGGTTGTTCTACGGCAAGGACGCCTTCGAGGGCCTTCACACCATGGACCGACTCATGGCCCTCAAAAAGGGACCGGGAGGCTTCGACGCCGATCCCGACTTCGGTCGCGCCCCCGGAGGCCGGGTCCTGCCGCCCCGTCCCGCCGCGCCGGGCCCGGCGCCGGTCCCGGCCCGTTCCCCCGAGGTTGAGGCCGACAACCACATCTTCGTTCCCCCCTTCCTCGGGTCACGGGTGGACAAGGGCGTCCCTCTCGACGAGATCGCCAAGTACCTGAACGAAACCGCCCTCTTCCGCAACCAGTGGGGGTACCGGCCCACCGGGGGGGAATCCGACGACGAGTTCAAGGATCGGATCCGGGCGGTACTGCGGGCCCAACTGGCCGACGCCCGCCGCACCGACGTGCTGCAGCCGGCGGTGGCGTACGGCTATTTCCCTGCCAACTCCGAGGGCGACGACCTGATCATCTGGAAGGACGAGTCCCGGACCGGCGAGTGGCTGCGGTTCCGGTTTCCCCGGCAGCAGGCCGCCCCCTGGTTGTGCATCGCCGATTTCTTCCGCCCTCGCGACTCCGACGAGCTCGACTACGCCGGCTTCTGCGTCGTCACCATGGGGCCCGCCGTCTCCGAGGCCACGGCCCGGCTCTTCGCCGCCGACCGCTACCACGAGTATCTCCACCTGCACGGCCTCGGGGTGGAAATGGCGGAGGCGCTGGCCGAGTATTGGCACCGGCGCATGCGGGAGGAGTGGGGCTTCGCCGGGGAGGACGGACCGACGCTCGCCGGCCTGTTCCGGCAGAAATACCGCGGCGGCCGCTACTCGTGGGGTTATCCCGCCTGCCCGGACCTCGAGGACAACGCCAAGTGCGCAGAGCTGGTCGGCTCCGAGCGCATCGGCGTCGAGGTCAGCGAGGAGTCCTCATGGCAATTTCACCCCGAGCAGACGACCGCCGCCATCATCTGCCACCATCCCCGGGCCAAGTACTTCGTGACCTCGCGGTCGTAGTGGCGTCGAAGGGAACGTCGATGACGGCCCGGGCGCCACTGACCTGCAGATCGGAGAGCTGCGACGCGGTGAGTGTTTCCCGCTCGGCCAGGGTGGCGGCAATCAACTCCAGGCTGCGCTGGTTGTCCGCCAGGATGGTGCGGGCCGCCTGCTCGGCACCGGAGACCAGGGTGCGGACCTCCGAGCCGCCGGCGCTTCCCTCTATGTACGGCATCTTCTTGTCCTTCTGCCCGCCGGCCAGCTCGTAGCGGCCCGTCATGGCCCACTGCTCCACCATGCGCCGGGCCAGGGCGGCGGCGTGCTGCAGGTCGTCCTCGGCGCGCGTGCTGGGCTCGCCGAAGGCCAGCATCTCGGCCGCCCGGCCGCCGAGGAGGACGATCAGCTGTGCCATCAGGTCCCGCTTCGTCATCGTCTCGCGGTCCTCAGCCGTCGACCAAGGCGAGCGTTCGAAGGCGCCGCTGCGGGTGACGATCGAGACACGAGACGGCGGCCGCATGCCCCGCAGCAGAAGGGTGAGCAGGGCGTGGCCCGCCTCGTGCGTCGCCCGCAGGTGGCGCTCGTCGTCCCGGATCAGCCGGGAGCTGCCGGTACCGGCGACGACGCGGGCCACCGCCTCCCAGACGTTCTCCGCCTCGATCCGAACCTGCCGATTGCGCGCCGCCAGCAGGGCGGCCTCGTTCACGATGTTGGCCAACTCGGAGCTGTTGAGGCCCGCCGTGTCGGTGGCCACGTCGGCCCAGTCCAGCAGAGGCGACACCGGCCGGCGTGCGCCGTGCAGCCGCAGGATCTGCTCACGGCCGCGGCGGTCCGGGCGCTCGACCTGGATGCGCCGGTCGAACCGCCCCGGCCGCAGCAGGGCGGCGTCGATCAGCTCGGGGCGGTTGGTGGCACCGATCAGGAGGACCCCCGAGGAGCCGCCGAAGCCGTCCAGCTCGACGAGCAGCTGGTTGAGGGTGTGGTCGAACTCCCGGCCGCCGGAGTTCTCGTTGTCGCGGCTGCGGCCGATGGCGTCCAGCTCGTCGATGAACACGATCGAGGGGGCCGACCGGCGGGCGGTTTCGAACAGCTGGCGCACCCGGGCGGCGCCCAGGCCGACCATCTGCTCCACGAAGCTCGACGCCGAGACGCTGTAGAAGGGCACGCCCGTCTCCCCGGCGAGGGCCCGGGCCAGCAGGGTCTTGCCGCACCCGGGAGGGCCGTAAAGCAGGATGCCGCGCGGGAGCTGCGCCCCCACGGCGTGGAAGCGGCGGGGGTCGGTGAGGTATTCCCGGATCTCGCTAAGCTCCGTCACCGCCTCGTCGAGGCCCGCCAGGTCCTGGAACCGGGTCGTCTCGTGCTCGGCCACCGGTGGGACGGGACCGATGGGGGCGACCATGCCCCCCCGGACCGGCGCCGTTGGCTTGGGGGGACGCGGCGGGCGGGCGCCAGGGTGGGCGGCGGGCCGGGTGGTGTGGACCGGGACCGCCGACACCGGCGCCTCGACCGGCTGGGGCCACATCGGCGCGCCGGTACCGCCCGGGTAGCCACTGTCGACGGCGGCGACGTTGCGGGCACCGCCCGTGCGGGCCGCCTTGCGTCGCTCCTTGGACTTGAGCCGCCCCGGGGCGGTGTACAGGATGGCCGCGGGCAACGCCAAAATAACGGCGGCGACGGCGACGTAGAACTCGGGGCTGCTCCAGATAGTCATGGGGGGAAGTCCTCTGGAAAAAAGTTGGCTGCGACTGCGACGGCGAAACACTACCGGATGCGCTCATCGCCGCTCCAACGGTGCAAACCGTCCCCCCGCGGTGTGGCGCCCGAGTCCGGCCGCCAAGGGGAGCCGGGTAGCATCGCGGCGAGCGAGTTTCAGGGAGAGATTTCATGGCCAGCCAACGGCGTGCGCCGACCAAGCGACCACCTCGACCCGCGGCCAAGAAGCCGCCCCCGCCGCCGTCCCCCGAGGGGACCGACGGCGCCGAGCGGGTAACCAAGACGCCGACGGCCGGCGCCGCGCCGGCCACCGCGTCGGCGACGAAGACCGCGGCCAAAACCACCGGGACCAACGGGTCCACGAGCGCCAAGGCCGCCCCCGCCGGCGGGGTCACCAAGACCAACACCGGCGGAGGCAACTACCGGCCGCCGACCGGTCAGGCCCGTTCCCGCCGCCCCGGCCCGCCGCCCAAGCCCAAGAAGCCCAAGTTCACCAGGAAGACCATCGGCGCCGTCGTCGCCTTGGCGCTCATCGGGTCGCTGGTCGTCTTCTTCTCGATCGCGGTCAACAGCAGCAGCACCAACCCCACCGTCAGCGCCGCCGCTAGTGGCCCCGAGAGCGTGCCCGTCCCCAACGGTCAGGCGCTGGCGTCGGTTGACACGGCCCGGTACCCGGCGACCATCGACGGGGTGTCGTGCAACACCGGCGAGCAGCTCACCTACCACATCCACGCCCACCTGGCCATCTTCGTCAACGGCCAGGCCCGCCAGGTCCCGTACGGGATCGGGATCGCACCGCCCCTGCAGCTCAGCAACAACACCGGTGGTACGGCGGCCGTCGGCGGCTCCTGCTTCTACTGGCTCCACACCCACGCCGCCGACGGCGTGATCCACATCGAGTCGCCCACGAACACGATCTACACCCTCGGGCAGGTCTTCGACATTTGGGGCCAGCCGCTCAAGGCCGGGCAGGTCGGCCCGGCGCTGGGCAAGCTGACCATGTACGTCAACGGCAAGGTCTACAGCGGGGACCCCCGGGCCATCCCCCTCAACGCCCACGACGTGATCCAACTCGACGTCGGCACGCCGACACCCGCCCCGATCGCGGTGAGCTTCCCGAACGGCCTCTGATCGAACTTGACGCCGCGGACTACTGGCCGAGGATGGCCCGCGCCACCAGGTCGGTCCCGAAGCCGGTGAGGATGGCCAGGTACAGCAGGCCGGTGGCGGCCATCACCGCCGAGTAGTAGCGCTCCTTGAGCGCCGCCCGGGTCACCACGCACAACACGATGGTCGTGAGGGCGCACGCCAACCAGAACCAGCCGAGGATGCCCCCGTAGCTGTCGCTGATCTGGCCGTCCAGGACCTGGACCATGCCCCTGGGCCACAGCATGACCGCCACTTCGAACGGCCAGATCCACGCCACGATCTTGACCAGCTCGTTCAACAGGCCCCGGCCCAGGCCGGGCTGGACCAGGTACCAGTGGCCGAGCAGCATGGCGTCGGTCACCGCCCCCAGGAAGGCCGCGCCGACCAGGGTACGGGCGATGGCCAGGCCGGCCGGACCGCCGTCGGCCACCGCCGCCACGACCAGCGCGACCACGCCGATGGCCGGCGCCAGTAGGTCGAGGCGGGGCGGGAACTCCGGGCCGCCGCGGTCCAGGATCTTGACGTCGCGGTCGATGCCGGTCATGGCCGCCACCCGGGCACTGCGCCGCTCCTCCCGGTCGCGCTCGCCGGCCACGCCCGCCTTCCGGCGGACGATCGACACCAAGAGGGCGCCCCCGGCGGCGGCGGCCACGCCGGCGGCCAGCAGGTCGCGCCCGGTGTCGGGGCTGACCGCCCGGCCCGCCGCCACCGCGCCCACGGCGAGCACCAGGTAGACGCCGCGCAGCAGCCAGCCGTACCCGACGCCGATCTGGCGGCGCCGGGTGGTCACCCAGAGGAAGAACAGGCCGCCGACCGACCATTGCAACAGCACGGTGGCGGCGTCGAGGCGAATCATGACCTTCCCACCAAACCAAACCGGCGAGGGAAGGGCGAATCAGCCTCCTGGCGTTACCCTCCGAGCCCCCGCCGCCGCAGGACGATGCGTTCCAGCCGCCCGAACACCAGGGCGTCCATGAGCAGGCCGACGACCAGGATCACGACCATGGCGGCCATCAG
The DNA here is from genome assembly GCA_036264135.1 of Acidimicrobiales bacterium. GTDB lineage: Bacteria > Actinomycetota > Acidimicrobiia > Acidimicrobiales > Palsa-688 > DATARN01. Next base: position 12,062 of record DATARN010000035.1, on the reverse strand, counting down.
CCCGACGTAGTCATTCTGGCCGGACGCGTTCTCGAGGGTTCCGCCGAGGGACGGGCGCCGGGCGATGGTCACGATCAGCTCGCCGGCCATGAGCGACCGCCAGGCGAAGGCCCACGCCTGTTTCATGCCGGCCACGAAGCCGGGGAGAGCGGCGGGCAGGACGATGTGGCGGTACTTGGCGTAGCGACGGGCGCCGAGGACCCGACCGGCGCGCAGCAGGAGGGGCGGGATGTTGTCGATACCGGCGATGACCCCGTTGGCGATGGCCGGGGTCGCCCCGATGAGCAGCACGAACAGGATGGCCTTCTCGCTCAGCTGGAACAGCACCACCGCCAGCGGCAGCCACGCCACCGACGGCATGGTCTGGAATCCCGTGATGAGCGACCCGAGGGCGGCGCGCAGGATGCGGCTCTGGGCCACCGCCAGGCCGAGGGCGGTCCCGAGGATCAGGGCGAGGGCGAAGCCTTCGAGGGCCCGCCGCAACGTCACGCTCGTCGCCTTCACCAGGTGGCCGCTCACCGGGTTGCCGCCGAAGAGGTTGCGGGCCAGCTGGGGCAGTACCGTCCCCGGCCCGGGCAGGAGGTAGCTGGGCTTCCAGCCGCTGATCGCCACCAGCTCCCACGCGGCCAGCCCGAGGACGACGGCGGCCAGCTTGGGCCACAGCTCCCGCCAGAGCAGGGCGGGCCGCGACGGGGCGGCGGGCAGGGCGATCTCCAGCCGGTCCAACCCGGCCAGCTCGGTCACCGCGGCGTCACTGGCGGCCATGGCGAGCCACTTCCATCCGCAGCCGGTCGATGATGTCGGCCGACAGCGCCGCCACCTCGGGCGACTCGATGCGCCGGGGCCGAGGGGCGGTCACGTCGAAGGATGCCACGACCCGGCCCGGCCGGCTGCTGAGCAGCACGACCCGGTCGCCCAACCGGACCGCCTCGCGCACGTTGTGGGTGACGAACAGCACGGTCATCCCCGTCTCCCGCCACAGCCGCTCCAGCTCGTCGTGGAGGAGGTCGCGGGTGATGGCGTCGAGGGCGCCGAACGGCTCGTCCATCAGGAGGATGCGGGCGTCCTGCGCCAACGCCCGGGCCAGGGCGACCCGCTGGCGCATCCCGCCGCTCAGCTCGTGGGGCCGCTTGGCCGCGAAGGCGGCGAGGTGCACCGTCTCCAACAGCGCCGCGACCCGTTCCCGGCGGGCCACCTTCGGGACCTTACGGAGACGGAGGGCCAGGTCCACGTTGCCGGCCACGGTCAACCACGGGAACAGCGCCGCCTCCTGGAACATGAGCGCCACCGGTCCGTCGACGGCGGAGACCTGGCCCGCCGACGGCTGCTCGAGCCCGGCCGCCAGGTTCAACAGGGTGCTCTTGCCGCACCCCGATGCGCCGACCAGGCACACGAACTCCCCTGGCGCCACCTCCAGGGACACCCGGTCGAGGGCGGCCACCGCCGCCCCGGCGTGGCCGAACACCTTCGAGACGGCGTCGAGCGCCAGGGCGGGCTGAGGCGGCGCGGCGCCCGCCGGGGTGCGAGCGGAGGGTCCGAGGATGAGGGTCATGAGGTGGGAACCGCTGGCTGGCCCTTGGCCGTGAGCACCTGGTTGAGCAGGCTCAGATCGAAGATGCCGCTGAGGTCGGCGGAGGTCGACAGGCCGGCGGAGACGGCGTCGTCCGCCTCCTTGCGGAGGGTGGCGGCCAGGGGGTCGGCGGTGAAGGTCATGTCGGCGAGGCTGGCGCTGAGCACGGCCGGCGGCAGGGCCGACCCGAGCGTGGTGAGCTGGCGGTTGGCGGCGGCCGCGGCACCGGCGGGATCGGAGCGGAGGGAGCCTATGGTGTCGACCACCCCCTGGAGGAACCGCTTCACCGTGGCCGGATGGGCCTGCAGGAAGGCGGTGCGCACCAACACATCGGTCGTGACGAACTTCCCGCCGGGCCACAGCGTTTTCTCGTCGACCAGCACGTGGCCGCCGGCCGCCACCAGCTGGCTCAGGAACGGTTCGGGGACCCATGCCCCGTCGATCGACCCCGCCTTGAAGGTGGTCACGGTCTGGCTGTTGGACTGGGGCTTGATGGCCACGTCGCCGCCGCCCTGCAGGTCGGTCCGGTATCCCTGGGTCTTCAGGTAGGCCCGCAGAGCCACGTCCTGGGTGTTGCCCAACTGCGGCGTGGCGATCGTCTTGCCCTTGAGCTGGGCCGGGCTGGTAATGGCCGCCTTGGTGACCAGCCCCGCGCCGCCGGAGGCGGCCCCGGAGATGATCTTCACTGCCCCGTGGGACTGGGTGAAGGCGGTGATGGATGGGCTGGGCCCGATGAAGGCGATGTCGATGCCCTGCGCCAGCAGGGCCTGCGTCTCAGCGGGGCCGGCGTTGAACGTCTGGGTGGCATCGAGCTTGTCGGGCGCCAGGTCGCGGGCAAACACGCCGTTGGCCACACCGACCAGGGCCACGGCGTGGGTGATGTTGGGGAAGTACCCGACCCGCACGGTAACGGGAGTTGACGTCGTCGTCGACGACGATGACGCGGCCGATGACCCCGAGCAGGCGGCCAGCAGCGCCGCCACCAGCACGGCGGCCAGCCCTTTTACCCCTTTTCCCACTGAAGTAATCGACATTATTCCTGACGATACCGGTCAGGAATAGGTGTGTCAAGGCCGCTTACAGCAGGCCGACGACCGCGGCGCCGTCGACATTGACGGCCGCGCTCGACAGAAAGCCGCACGGCTGCGAGCACAGAAATGCCACGATCCGCCCGAAGTCGGCCGGGTCGCCCATGTGCGCCGGGTCGCCGCCCAGCTGTTTCATGCGGTCGGTGGCGAAGTGGCCCGGGCAGGCCAGGTTGAGGGTGACCCCGGTGGGAAAGAGGTCCTGCGCCGCCGTCTTCGCCCAGGCCCACAACCCGGTGCGGGCCAGGTTGGACAGCGCCAGGCCGGGGATCGGCTGCTTGATGCTGAACGAGGTGATGAGGCAGATCCGACCCCACCCCGCCCGTTGCATCCAGGGCACGGCCTGGCGCACCAGCCGGACCGACGTCGTCAGGTTGTTGTTGACCGCGGCCGCGATCTGCGCATCGTCGATTTCGAGGGCGCGCCCCGGCGGAGGGCCGCCGGCGTTGCCCACCAGGATGTCGAGGCCCCCGAAATGGTCCGCCGTCCGGGCCACCAGCCGGGCGGGCGCCTCCGGATCGGTGACGTCTTCCACCATGGCCAGCACGTCGCCGCCCCGGTCCCGGATGGCCGCCTCGGTGGCCCGCAGCGCCTCCTCGCCGCGGGCGCAGATGGCGACCCGGACGCCCTCGCCGGCCAGGGCGAGGGCGCTGGCCCTCCCGAGGCCCTTGGACGACGCCGTGACCAGCGCCACCCTGCCGGCGATGCCGAGATCCACGGCGTTACCCGGCCACGACGGCCAAGCGGTGGTCGACCCGATTCAGGGCCTGGGGGCCGCCGACGCCCGCCACCACGATGTCCTCGATGCGGGCGCCGAACCGCTCCGGCAGGTAGATGCCGGGCTCGACCGAGAAGGCGTGGCCGGGCACCAGAGGCTGCTCGTTGCCGGCCACGATGTAGGGGTCCTCGTGCTCCTCCCGGCCGATGCCGTGGCCGGTGCGGTGGATGAAGTAGTGCCCGTAGCCGGCGGCGGCGATGATGTCGCGCGCCGCTCGGTCCACGTCCTGGCAGGGCACACCCACCCGAGCGGCGGCCACCGCGGCCGCCTGAGCCCCCTCCAGCACGGCGTACAGCCGGAGGAAGTCGGCGGGCGGCTCGCCGGTGAAGACGGTACGGGTGATGTCCGAGCAGTACCCGTCCATGGTCCCCCCGAAGTCGCACACGACCGCCTCGCCCGGCCCGATGATCCGTTCCCCGGCGTCGTGGTGGGGGCTGGCCGAGTTGGGCCCGCTGCCCACGATGGCGAAGTTGACCCGGTCGTGGCCCTCGGCGAGGAGACGCCGCCCGATCTCCTCGGACACCTCGGCCTCGGTCCGCCCGACCAGGGCGATGTCGCCGGCGATCAGGGCGGCCGCCACCCGGTCGGCCGCTTCCGACGCCGCCACCAGGGCGGCCACCTCGTCGCGGTCCTTCACCGCCCGCAGCGGCCCGGTGACCGTCGACGCCGGCTGCCAGGCGGCGTCGGGCAGCCGCTCCTGCAACCGCAGAACGAAGCTGGCCCACGTCCGGTCGGAGACGGCGAGGCGGCGCCGGGCCCCGACCAGCCGGGCCACGATGCCCACCGGGTCGTCCGTCTCGTCGTAGGGCAGGAGGGAAAAGGTGGCCGGGTCGTCGTCCACCCGCGGCGCCTCCAACCGGGCGATCACCAGCCACGCCGGCCCGTCGCAGGGCAGGACCATCATTGTCAACCGCTCCAGGGGCATGGCGGTGTAGCCGGTCAGCCACGGCAGGTCGGCCCCGAGGGACAGCAGCAGGCAGTCGACGCCGGCCGCGGTCATGGCGGCCCGGACCCGTTCCAGGCGTTCGCCTCTCACCGGGCGACCACCGCCGCCGCCGCCTGGCGGGCGTGGTAGCTGCTGCGGGTCAGCGGCGACGCCTCGACGTGGGGGATGCCGAGCGCCTCGCCCTCCGCCTTGAACCGGTCGAACTCGTCGGGCGTCCACCACCGCAGGACCGGGAGGTGGGCGGCGGTGGGCCGCAGGTACTGGCCGATGGTGACGATGTCGCAGCCGACGCCGTGCAGGTCGCCCAGCGCTCCGGTCACCTCGGCGGCGGTTTCCCCCATGCCGAGGATCATCCCCGATTTGGTGGTCAGCCCGGCCGCCTTGGCCCGGGCCAGCACCGCCAGGCTGCGGGCGTAGGACGCCGACGGGCGGACCGCCCGCTGCAACCGGGGCACCGTCTCGATGTTGTGGTTGAGGACCTCCGGGCGGGCGGCGAAGATGACGTTGAGGGCGGCGGGGTCACCCTTGCAGTCCGGGATCAGGACCTCGACCGCGGTCCCCGGGCAGCGGCGGTGGATCGCCTCGATGGTGGCGGCGAAACCGCCCGCCCCGCCGTCGGCCAGGTCGTCGCGGGCCACGGCGGTCACCACCGCGTGGGCCAGGCCGAGGCGGGTCACCGCGGTGGCCACCCGCTGCGGCTCGGCGCCGTCGAGCGGCTCGGGATGGCGGGTGTCCACCAGGCAGAACCCGCACGCCCGGGTGCAGCGGTCCCCGTTGATCATGAAGGTGGCGGTTCCTTCCGCCCAGCACTGGAAGATGTTGGGGCAGCCCGCCTCCTCGCACACCGTGACCAGGTCGAGGGAGCGCATGGTGTGCTTGAGGCGGCGATACTCCGGGCCCATCTGCGCCTTGGCCCGCAACCACACCGGCTTGCGCTCGCCCAGATCGTGCGCCTCGGCGGCGTCGACACCGGCCTCGGCCAGCCGCCCGGTCAGCCGAACGGGGGCGCCGCGGGTGAACGCCGAAAGTTCCTCGGGGCGGACCCGCCACGCCACATCTTGCCGTTCGGGCGCCTCGCCCGGCGCCCACCGCTCGGCGAAGCGGCGGGCCACGGCGTCCACCACCTCGTGCATGGTCGCCGCCACCCCCTCGGCCGCCAGCGAGGTGACGCCCTTGTCGGCGATGCCGCAGGGCACGATGTGCCCGAAGTACGACAGGTCGGGGTCGACGTTGAGGGCGAAGCCGTGCATCGAACGGCCCCGCGACACCCGGATGCCGATGGCGCAGATCTTGCGGTCGCCGACCCACACGCCGGGGTGGTCAGGGAGCCGGCCGGCGCCGGGCAGGCCCAGGTCGGCCAGGGCGTCGATGACGGCCTGCTCGATGGCGCCGACGTACTCGGGGACGGCGTGGGGCGCGACGGGTACGGACACGATCGGATAGCCCGTCAACTGGCCCGGTCCGTGGTAGGTCACGTCGCCGCCGCGGTCCGCCCGGACGAGATCGGCGCCCACGGTGGCCGGGTCGACGAGGACGTGCTCGGTTTTGGCGTTGATCCCCATGGTGTAGACGTGCTCGTGCTCGAGCAGCAGCAGCCAGTCGTCACCCGCCGGCCGGCGGAAGAGGGCCCGCTGCAGCGCCAGGCCGTCCCGGTAGGGGACCAGGCCAAGCCAGCGGATCCGCAGGGTCACAGCTCCGTCGACCAGTCCCGGGTTTCGAGGCTCTGCTTCACCGACCGCATGAACGCCGAGGCGTAGGCGCCGTCGATGGCCCGGTGGTCGAACGCCAGCACCAGGTTGCCGAGGGGGTGGACAGCGATGGCGTCGCTGCCGTCGGGGGACTCGACGACGACCGGCTTCTTCCGGATCCCGTCGGTGGCCAAGATGGCGACCTGCGGTTGGTTGATCACCGGGATGGTGAACAGCGTGCCGAACGGGCCGGCGTTGGTCAGGGTGAAGGTGCCGCCGCTGATGTCGTCCATGGTGAGCCGCTTGGTCCGCGCCCGATCGGCCAGGCTGGCGATATCGCGGGCCAACGCCCGCATCCGCTTGTCGCCGGCGTCGTGGATCACCGGCACCAGGAGGCCCTCGTAGTTGAGGTCGACGGCGATGCCCAAGTTGATGTGGTTGTGGACGATCAGGGCGTCGTCGCCGACCGAACTGTTGATGTTGGGCCACTCGGCGATGGCGTCAATGACCGCCCGGGCGATGAACGGCAGGTAGGTGAGGTTGACCCCCTCGTGCTGCTTGAACCGGTCCTTCTCGGCCCGGCGCGTTCGCTCGACCGCCGAGTAGTCGACCTCCATGGCCACCACGGTGTGGGCCGAGGTGCGCTTGGAGCGGACCATGTGCTCGGCGGTGCGGCGGCGGATGTTGGTGAACGGCACCACCGTGTCGTCCTCGCCCGCGGTCACGGTCTCGGCCGGTGCCGCCGCCGGGGCCGGGGCGGCGGCGGTCCGGGCGACCGGGGCGGGGCCAGCCGGGGGCGCCTCGGTGGTGGCGCCCCCGTTGCCGGCGGGCGCACCCAGCCGGTCGATCAGCGCCAGGACGTCGTCGCGGGTGATGCGGCCCCCGGCGCCGGTACCGTCGATCTGGCCGGGGTCCAGGCCGTGTTCGGCGATGAGCCGGCGCACGACCGGGGAGAGCACCTTGCTGGTCCCGCCCCCGCTGCCGGGACCGCTCGGCGGCCGGTCGGCGGCCGGTCGGGTGCCCCCCGGCCCGCCGGGGCTGCCCGCCGGCGGGCGTTGCCCGGTGGGCGGAGCGGTCGGCGGCGGTGTCGGCGCCGGCCGTGCCGTCTCGGCGGCGGCGGCCTCTTCCTCGGGCTCGGCGTCGGTCAGTTCGGCGGCGTCGGTTTCGATCGGCTCAGGGGCGGCGGCCTGCGGTGCCGGCGCCTCACCGGGAGCCGCGGACGAAATGACGGCCAGCCGGGTGCCGACGTCCACCGTCTCGCCCTCGGGCACCAGGATCTCGGCCATGAAGCCGGTCACCGGGGAGGGGACCTCGGAGTCGACCTTGTCGGTCGAGACCTCGAAGAGGATGTCGTCCTCGGCCACCTGGTCGCCGACCCGCTTCAGCCACTTGGTGATGGTGCCCTCGGTCACGGTCTCTCCGAGTTGGGGCATGGTGATGTCAGCCAACGTGCAACCCCCTTCCGGTCAGGGCCAGGACGGTCTCCCCGAACGTCTCCGACAGTGTCGGGTGAGGTTGGATGAAGTGGGCCACCTCGTCGACGCTGGCCTCCCAGTTGACCGCCAGGTACCCCTGGCCCAGCTGCTCGGTCACCCACGGGCCGACCATGTGCACGCCGAGGATGCGGGCCGCCCGGCCGTCGGGACCCCTCTCGGCGATCACCTTCACCAGCCCTTCGGGTTCGCCCACGATCAGGGCCCGGCCGTTGCCGCCGTAGGGATCCTTCTTGGTGACCACGTCGAAACCGGCCTCCCGGGCCGCCTCCTCGGAGTAGCCGGCGAACGCCACCTCGGGGAAGCAGTAGATGCACCAGGGGACCCGGCGGTAGTCGACGGGGACGACGTCGTCGCCCAGAATCTGGTCGATCACCAGGACCCCCTCGGCAAAGCCCACGTGGGCCAGGGCGGGGGTGGCCACGAGGTCGCCGACGGCGTACACGCCGTCCTCCCCCGTGCGCATGTACTCGTCCACCACCACGAAGCCCCGGTCGTCGACCTCGACGGCGGTACCGACCAGGCCGAGGTTGGCGGACAGGGGGCGGCGGCCGACGGACATGACGACCGCCTCGACCTCGAGCTCCTCACCCTCGCCGAACAGGACGGTCGTGCCGCCCGGGGGGGCCTCATTGGCCTTGTGGCCGTGGACCTGAACGCCGGTGCGGATGCCGATACCGCGTTTCTTGAACGACCGGGCGACCACGTCGACGACGTCGCGGTCGCACCCGGGCAGCAGCTTGGGCAGGGCCTCCAGGATGGTGACCGCGCTGCCCAGGTCGGAGAGCATGGAGGCGAACTCGCAGCCGATGGCGCCGCCGCCGATGACCGCCACCGACTTCGGGATGCGGTCGAGGGCCAGCACCTCGTCGGAGGTCATCACGATGCTGCCGTCGACGTCGAAGCCGGGAATGGTGCGCGGCACCGAGCCCGACGCCAGGATCACGTGGCGGCCGACCAGCTCGTGGCGCCCGGACGCCCCCTCGACGGTGACCATCCGGCCGGGACCGAGCGTGCCGATGCCGTCGAAGGTGGTGATCTTGCGTTTCTTCATCAGGCCCTGCAGGCCCTTCCACAGCTGGTTGACCACCTTCTGCTTGCGGGCCTGCGACCGGGCGAAATCGACACTGGGCTGGGCGCCGGCCGCCAGGGCGTCGATCCCGAACTCGGCGGCGCCGACGACGGTGCGGTACACCGTCGCCGTTTCGAGGAACTCCTTGGCGGGGATGCAGCCCCGGTGGAGGCAGGTCCCGCCCACCTTTTCCATCTCCACCACCGCGATGTTCAGCCCGGCGAGGGCGCCGTGCAGGGCGGCGGCATAGCCTCCCGGCCCGCCGCCGATGATCACGACATCGAATTCCTGGGCCACGCCTGGAGACTACCGAGCGGTGGGCGTCATCGGGCCATGAGGGTGATCTGGATGGTGAACGCCACCAGGATGGCCAGCCCGGTGATCAGTGCGGCGATGATGAGCTTGCGGGTGCTCACAGCGGGTCCCTCGGGAGACGCTGGCGGCCCGGGAACCCGTCCTCGGGCAGGTGCCACCAGCCGAGCTCCTCGTCGGCGTCGCGCCAGCACAGGTAGTAGACGACGCCGTCGGCGCCCCTGGCCGGAAAGTCGATGAGCCCGGATTCGGCGTCGCGAAGGATGATGTCATTGGACCGTAGTTCCTGCAACGAGGCCTCGATGGCGTCGGCGGCGCCCACCGGACCGTGCCCGTTGGAGGACGACGTGGCCACCCCGGTCGCCACCCCCCGGATGACGGCGAGCAGCTCCCGGACCCGTGGCAGGTACGCCTGGGCCTCGTCGACGGTCCAAAACCTCACGACTCCACGGTATAGATACACTGAGACCCGACGCAGGGGAGCTCGGCGAGACCGGGCTGAGAGGCTGGCAAACGCACCCACGGCCAGCGACCCTCCACACGACCGGCCCGGTAACGCGGGCCAGGGAGCGCATCGATGATCCGTACCGATCCACTGGTAATCGCAGGCCGGGAGTTCGGTTCCCGCCTCTTCCTCGGCACCGGGAAGTTCCCCTCCAACGCGGTGCTGGCCGACACCATTGCGGCCTGCGGCACCGAGATGGTCACGGTGGCGCTGCGGCGCATCGACCCGGCCGCCACCGAGGACATCCTCGACGCCCTCCCCGCCGAGGGGGTGCTGCTGCTGACCAACACCAGCGGCGCCGCCGACGCCGGCGAGGCCGTCCGCCTGGCCCGCCTGGCCCGCGCCGCCGGGCTTCCGGAGTGGATCAAGCTGGAGGTCACGCCCGACCCGAGGTATCTGCTCCCCGACCCGGTGGACACCCTCCGGGCGGCGGAGGTCCTGGTGGCGGACGGGTTCACCGTGCTCCCGTACTGCCCCGCCGACCCGGTGCTGTGCAAGCGGCTCGAGGAGGCGGGCTGCGCCACCGTCATGCCCCTCGGCTCGTGGATCGGGTCCAACCAGGGGCTGCGCACCCAAGCGGCGCTGGAAATCATCATCGAGCAGGCGCTGGTCCCCGTCGTGGTCGACGCCGGCATCGGCGCCCCGAGCCACGCTGCGCTGGCCATGGAGCTCGGTGCCGCCGCGGTGCTGGTCAACACCGCCATCGGGACCGCCCGCGACCCCGTGGCCATGGGGCACGCCTTCGCCCTGGCCGTCACCGCCGGTCGCTCGGCGTACCGGGCCGGGCTGGCGTCGCCGGCGGCGGTGGCGGCCGCCTCGTCACCCCTGACCGGCTTCCTTTCGTGACCGCGGTCGCCGTCACCCTTGAGTCGCGGCCGGAGACCGTCCCGCCCGGGACGGCCGCCGCCGACGTGGTGGCCACCGATCTCGCCGGCCTCCGCGCCCGGGCGGAGCGGGCCGGCGCCACCGAGGTTGACGCCGCCCTCCGGGGAGGCGGCGGGCTGGCCGGCTTTGCCGCCCTCCTGTCGCCGGCGGCGGGCGAGCGGCTGGAGGAGCTGGCCCAGGCGGCCCACGCCACGACCATCCGCCGTTTCGGCCCCACGGTCCGCTTGTACGCCCCGCTGTACCTGTCCAACGAGTGCGTATCGGTGTGCACCTATTGCGGGTTCTCGGCCGGCAACCAGATCGCCCGGCGCACCCTCACCGTCGACGAGGTGGCGGCCGAGGCGGCGGCGCTGGCCGGCCAGGGGTTCCGCCATGTCCTCCTGGTGGCGGGCGAACACGCCCGCATCGTGAGCCGGGACTACCTGGTGGCGTGTGTCGAGGCACTGGCCCCGGTCATCCCCCAGATCAGCGTCGAGGTCCAGGTCTGGGATAGCGCGACCTACCGCCGCCTGGTGGCGGCCGGATGCGACGGGCTCACCGTGTTCCAGGAGACCTACGACGCCGGCACCTACGCCGAGGTCCATGTCAAAGGCAAGAAGCGCAATTACGCCTGGCGGCTGGCCGCTCCCGACCGCGGCGCCGAGGCGGGGATGCGCCGCCTCGGCATCGGCGCCCTGCTGGGCCTGCACCGCGACTGGCGTACCGACGCCCTTGCCCTGGCGGCCCACGCCGGCGCCCTGACCCGCCGGTGGTGGCGCTGCGAGGTGACCGTCGCCCTGCCCCGGCTGCGGCCCGCCGCCGGGTTCCAACCGGCCGACGCCCTCACCGACCGCCAGTTCGTCCAGCTGCTGTGCGCCCTGCGGGTGGCCCTCCCCGACGTGGGGATCAACCTCTCCACCCGGGAGGCGCCGGCGCTGCGCGACGCCCTGATCCGCCTCGGGGTGACGACCATGTCCGCCGGGTCGCACACCGAGCCCGGCGGCTACGCCGGCCCGAGCGACGCCGAGCCCCAATTCGAGATCGCCGACACCCGCTCCCCCGCCGAGATCGCCGGCGTGCTGCGAGCCGCGGGCTACGACCCGGTGTGGAAGGACTGGCAGCGGGCCTAAAACCCGGCGAGCAGCGGCGGTCCCACGTTGAGGGTGGTGATGCGCAGCACCTGGGGCCGCGAGTCGCTCACGTTCCAGGTGCCAACCAGGGTGGGACCGGCGAAGGGCCCGCCGTAGAGCCAGAACAGGCGGTTGCCGCCGGCCCACACCATGGTCTCGACCGGCAGATCGGTCGTGGTGACGATGGTCTGCGTCGTTCCGGTGGTGATGTCCATCACCTGCACCCGGATCTGGTCGCCGGGCACGTCGGCCTGGGTCGTAGCCACGGCCAGGCGCTGCCCGTCGGGGCTGAAGGCGGCCACCGGCAAGGCCCCCGACTGCTGCTGGGGCAGCGGCGACGCCAGCCGCTGGCGGTCGGCACAGGTCGTGGCGTCGCTGATGTGGACGCCGCCGGTCCCTCCCGACCAGGCAAAGACGGCCCCCGATGACGCCAGGAGGGAGAGGTAATACCCGGCCGCCGAGACCCGGCATTGCACCTGGTGGGTGGCCAGGTTCCACACCACCAGCTCGGGCTGGGCCAGGCTCGCCTCCTCCGGCGGCGACTCGATCAGCATCCCGGCGACCGCTTCCTCGGGGACGCCGTACGAGTGCTCCGGGCCGGTGATCACCCGGCCCGAGC
>DATARN010000008.1:0-73405 GCA_036264135.1 Acidimicrobiales bacterium | reverse complement strand
CTCCACGGTGTCGGGGAACACGTCGCGCAGCGCCGCCCAGAACCCCAAAGCGCCGTCGCCGACCGCCACCACCGGGGCCCGCATACCCCGCCGGCGCAGGTCGCGCAGCACGTCGCACCACGACTCGGTCGACTCCCGCTGACCGTCGCAGATGGCCACCAGCTCCTTGGTGCCATCGGCCCGGGCGCCGACAATCACCAACGCGCACAGCCGTGATTCGTCCAGGCGGACGTTGAAATGGATCCCGTCGGCCCACACGTACACGTAGTCGACCTCCGCCAGCGACCGGCGGGAGAACCGCTGCTGCTCGTCCTGCCACTGCTTGGTCAGCCGGGTGACCACCGACGCCGACAACCCCGCGGACGAGCCAAAGAACTCCTCCAACGCCGGGGCGAAGTCACCGCTGCTCATCCCGTGCAGATACATCAACGGCAGCACCTCGGCCACCTTGGGGCTCTTGCGGGCCCACGGCGGAATGATCGAGCTGCGGAACCGGCGGCGCTCACCGGTCGCCTCATCCACGCGGCGGTCGTTCACTCTCGGCGCCTGAATCTCGATCGCCCCCGCCCCGGTGGTGACCTGGCGGGGCTCCGCGTGACCGTTGCGGACCACGAGGCGTTTCCCGTTCTCATCCAGCTCATCGGCCAGGGCCGACACGTAGGCGTCAACCTCGGCCTCGAGGGCGGCGGCCAACATCCTCCGGGCACCCTCACGCACGATCTCGTCCAGGCTTGAGCGCAACTCCGCGCCCGAGCGTTCGTCAGCAACTATTCTCAACATGACGTTCCTTCCTCGCCGGGGTTGGCGCCCCGACGTTCCTCGATTGGTCAGTGAGGAAGGTACGTCGCGTCCCAGATCAGATGGTCGATCCACAAGTTCTGGTTATAACTCGCGGGGGCGGGGTCCGATCCCAACGCCAGCGTTGGCGACGGGCCCGAGGCCGTCGTGGTTGCATTGGCCATGATCAGCCGTCTTTGACCGTCTCCGTTGCCACGCGCCTGGGCGATTCCTCCCACGGCCACCGCCACGAGAAGGAGCGCCGCTCCAGCCATGCTGATTCTGACGCGCGCAGAGGCGCCGGTGCGATTTTCCATCGTCCTCCACGCGGAGTCATGACAGCAACGGAGCTCATTGTCCGGGGGAGGCGCTCACCGGTCTATGGCCCGGAATGACTATTTCTGCCTAGTCAGCGAGAGACTACTGACCCGCGGCGCGGCCGATCTCTTGTACCTCTTCGTCGTCGAGCTGCAATGACGCGGCGGGGACGTTCTCTTCGAGGTGGGCAACCGATGTGGTTCCCGGGATGGGCAGGATTACCGGCGAGCGCGCGAGGAGCCAGGCCAGTGCGACCTGCCCGGGGGTCACAGCGTGGCGCTCGGCCGCTGCGGCGACCGGCCCTCCGGGCTCTGCCAGCTTTCCGCCTTCCAGCGGGCGATAGGGCATGAAACCTATCCCGTGGGACTCGCACTCGGTTACCAGGTCCGCCCGGCTGGTGTCCACCAGGTTGAACGGGCTCTGCACCGTGGCGATCTCGACGATCGAACGACAGAGAACGAGTTGCGCCATCGTGACGTTGCAGACCCCGACGTGGAGCACCTTGCCTTCATGCTGCAGGTCTCGCAGGGCCCCGATCGACTCCTCCAAGCGGACGTCGGGATCGGGCCAGTGCAGCTGGTAGAGGTCGATGCGGTCCACCTTCAGCCGGCGCAGTGAGCCCTCACACGCTGCTTTGAGCTGCTCAGGTCGGCCTCTGTGCGACCACCCAACCAGCTCGCCTTCCTTTGTCCGGCCGCTTGGACCCGTCCGCTCCCAGCCTCCCTTCGTCGCGATCAGGAGCCCGTCATAAGGGTGCAGCGCTTCGGCGATCAATTCCTCAGAGACGTTGGGGCCATAGGTATCGGCAGTATCGATCAACTGAACGCCGAGCTCGACCGCCCGGCGCAGCAGTGCCACTGCCGCCTCCGGGTCAGCGGGCGGCCCCCAGGTACCTGTGCCCGTGATCCGCATCGCCCCGAAGCCGAGACGGCGAATTGCCGTCGTTCCGCCGACGGCGAATTTCGTGGTCCCGTCAGAGGAGAGCATTTGGCCCGCTCTTCACCATGCGTCGATCTTAGTTGTGCTTCGTCGCGCGCCGATCGGGGACCCTGTCGGTCGCGGCGCTTTACGCCACGACGGCCGGATTTAGCCGACGGCACCGGCGGCCGAAATCACCCGTATCAGGTGACGACCGCTCATCACGCTCACCGCGACACTCCCCGCGTGTCGCCCCAGCGGACAGGCTCGTGCTGCGTCACCTATCTCCCGCGGGGTTTCCCCGTTCCTGTCAGCAGCAACCCTCCAAGGAACGGGATGAGAAACCAGGTGTAGCCGGAATTAGCCTGCCAAATGCGTTAACGATCTCGTGCCGTTGCCCTGCTTGGCTCAGTTCCACGGCCACGTGTCCAACCGGTCCACAGCAGGAAAAATGCGATCGCCGAGAGGAAGACCGCAACCGCAGCTGCACCGGCCGCGTGATGGTCGCTGATGCCAACGCCGAAAACGAAAAAGGTGAAGGCGGCGATTATGGCGCCGGGGAGCCACCATGGAAGTTTCGGGTCACCGGTGAGGTTGGGATCGAGCGGGTTGGGCACCTCCACAACTTATTTTTTCCCTGTGCGAGACCTGTGGAAACCCGGCCGTGTCAGATGGCGGCTTGAGTGAGTCAATGAAAGACGGCGGAACTACATCTTCGACGTATCGCTCAGGGCGAAAACCGGGTGTTGGGTCGCCGCCTGCCGGAGTTCGTCGTCCGTGGAATCGGCGCTGACCCCGTCGAAGAAGACCCCGACTTCGAACTTCCAGCGCTTCAGATAGGCCCTTAGGACGGGAATTGCCTCGTCGGCGTTGAGCTGCTGGCCGATCCGAGGTTGGCGCCGCCGGCCTTTTATCAGCGTCAGACGGCCAGCGTCGGCGCGCACGTTGCGCACCCACTGCGTCTCGCCTCGGGCGGCGACCAGGTAGTCGCGACCGTCGAGGGTCAGGAGGTTTACCGGAGTACGGCGGGGCTCGCCCGTCGTGCGCCCCCTGGTCTCGAGAACTCGAGAGCCGACCACGCTGATGCCCGCTCGGGTGAGGCCGGCGACGGCACGGTTGAAAACGTTGCGGGTGAACCATCCCGGTTCCTGATATGTCATGGTTCTCACCATAAGCGAGAACGGTGTTCTCGTCAAGGACTAGTGTTCACGACGGCGAGCTGGCATGCTTTGATCACATGAGTCCATCCCGTACCACCCGCACCGTCCGGGCCCATGCCCGGGCCGTACTGACCGTCGAGATCAAGGCGGCGGCCCGACGGCAGCTGGCCGAAAAGGGGGCAGCATCCCTGTCCCTGCGGGCGGTCGCCCGGTCGCTGGACATGGTGCCCTCGGCGCTTTACCGCTACTTTGCCAGCCGTGACCACCTGCTGACGGCGCTGATTACCGACGCCTACATGGCGGTCGGCGCCGCCGCCGAGGACGCCGACGCCGGCCGCCCGGACCACGACCTGATGGGCCGGTGGCTGGCGGTCACGGCCGCAATCCGGGCGTGGGGCCGGGCCCATCCCAACGAGTGGGCATTGCTGTACGGGTCGCCGGTTCCCGGTTACCGGGCACCGGCCGAGACCGTCGAACCGGCGATGCGCGTCACGCGGGCTCTCGTGCGGGTCTTCCGCGACGCCGCGGAGCGGGGCCAACTCGAGCCCCAATCCGTGGGGCCACCTGTGTCGGCGCGCCTAGCCGCTGGCCTCCAGCCGATTCGCGACGAGCTGCTGCCTGGCGTTTCGGGCGATGTCGCCCCCCGGGCGGTGATGGCCTGGATCCAAGTCATGGGAGCCATCAGCCTCGAGCTCTTCGGCCATTTTGCGGGCGGCGTCTTGGACACCGAAGCCATGTTCGTCCACAGCGCGGCGACGATCGGCGCCGTGGCGGGCCTGCCGACGCCCGGAGTCCCGCTCATTGGCTGAGCAATTTCGCAACCGCTTCGACCGGGTCCCTGGTGGCAATATAATTCTTGGCAACGTCGCTGACCGGTGGGGGTGTGTTGGAAGACGAAACCTGGATCGTCCTGCTTGAGGCGGCGGGCGACCCGCTTGGCACCCCGATTGACTCCGACACCCTCCGTCAGCTGGTTGCCGCGATGGCGTGCGAGCAGATTCTCGCCCTTCAGAACCCAAACCGCTACGCCATTCAGTTACGGGTGGCCTCGGCATCGCCCGCGGAGGCGTTGTTTTCCGCCACCGCCCGCTGGAGCGAAGCCCTGCGCCGGCTCGGCCTGTCGCCCTGGCCGCTGCACCGCAGCGAGGTCGTGACGCCCGAGGAGTTCAACCGCGACCGCGACGCCACCAGCCAGGCGGCGTCATCCCCGTCGCCGCCATTTCCTCGGGGTGAGGGCGACGACCTGCTCCGCAGCGCCTTCTACGACTCGTTGACCGGATTTCCGACACTCGCCCTTTTCCGGGATCGGGCCCAGGGCCTGGCGGCCAGCGCCGCGCAAACCGGCCGCCGGTTGGCACTGCTGGTGCTCGATATCGACAACTTTGGCGCCGTCAATCGCGACCTCGGCTTCATCTACGGCGACCGCGTGCTGGCCGAGTTGGCGGGACGGCTGGCCAAGGTCACCGAGGCCTGGCCCGTCGCCCGGCTTGCCGGCGACCGATTCGTGGTGCTCGTCGACGATGGCGGCGGGGGTGCCGACCTGTTTACCCGGCGTCTTCTTGACGCCATCCGCGTCCCCGTTCTGGTGAAGGGGCGAGCGCTGGTCATCACCGCCAGTGTCGGGATGGCGCCGGTCGACATGTCGTACGACCTCGACGAGCGGCTCGCCCATGCCGCGGCCGCGGTCGGCGCGGCCAAGGAGGCCGGGGGCGACCAGGGGCGGTGGTACGACGCCGGCGAGAACACCGCCCGCTCCGGCCAGGACCGCGTCACTGAATCGGTTCCCGAGCGGCTGGCCTATGTAATGTTGCTGGAGGGCGCCGCCCTGGCGGCCAACGAGTCCCCTTCGCTCGAGGAAGCCTCGGCCATCGTGCTGCAACGGGTGACGGCCCACACCGGTTGGCGGGGCGGCCACCTCTGGGTCGTGGCCGCCGGCGGCACCCGTCTGGAACCCAGTGGCGTCTGGCACGTCAGCGGCCCCGAGCCCATGGGGCGCTTCCGCAAGCAGCGAGAGGGTCGGCCCCTGGGGATCGGCGAGGGATTGGCCGGCGGCGTGTGGCGAAGTGGCCATCCGGCGTGGACGGCGGAACTGGCGGCCGAGGGAAACTGGGCCGATCAGGAAGCCGCCACCGAGGCTGGACTCGCCTCGGCGGTGGCCTTCCCGGTGTTGGCCGGCTCCACGGTGGTGGGCGTCCTGGAGTTCTACGACACCCGACCCATCGCGCCCGATGAATCCTTCCTCACCGTGATGGCCGCCGTCGGCGCCCAGTTGGGACGGGTCTTCGAACGGTCGGCGGCGGCAGCCGCCCTGGCCCGCTCGGAGGAGCGCTATCGCATGCTGGCCGACTCCCTGCCGTCGTTCGTATGGGCGGGCGGCCGCACCGCGGCGTGCACGTTCGTGAACCGGCGGTGGCAGGAGTACACGGGACGACCGGCCGAGGACGCCTATGGCGACGGTTGGCTCGACATGATCCATCCCGACGACCAGAGCCGGTGCCTCAGCACCTACCTCGTGGCGCTGGAACGGCGGGAGCCGTACGAGATGGAATACCGCCTCCGGCGCTTCGACGGCACCTACGGGTGGATACTCGACCGCGCCAGCCCCGTCTACGAGTCGGGGGTCTTCGCCGGCTACGTCCGCGGCGGCATCGACGTCACCGAGCGGCACCGGGCCGAACTCGAACGCCACAACGAGGGCCGGCGATTCCGGGCCTTGGCGGAGACGGCGGACGTGATGATCATCGTGGTCGGCACCGACCGCACCATCCTCGACGAGTTCCTGCCCATCTCCAGTCTCGGATACCGCCCGGGAGCGGAACGGGGTCAGGCCGGGAGCCACTACGTGCACCCCGACGACGTTCCCGTCACCAACGCCGCCTTCCACGACGCCCTGACCCACCCCGGCCCCGGCGAGCCGTATGAATGCCGCGTCCGTCACGCCGACGGATCGTGGGTGTGGCTGCGGGTGGTCGCCAACAACATGCTGGACGACCCGCTGGTGCGAGGGATCGTGTATACCGCCACCGATATCACCCGGTTCAAGGCCCTGCAGCGCGAGCTTGAGGCCACGGACCATCGTTTGCAGGAAGCGGAGGATCGGCTGCGCCGCGCCCAGGACGAGCTCGGCCGGCGGTAGCGGGCGCCCCCTCGCCGTGCTTCGAATGGACGACCGGGAGCGGCGGCTCCGCCTGGCCCGCCGTCATCATCTTGCTCCCGATGCGTCGGCCCCGGATCCCGTGGCCGCCACTCGCTCCCTGGTCGCCGTCCACGCCACCGATCCGGCGTCGGCGACCCTCGGCTTGCTGGCTCGAATCACGGCCGGATCCGTGGCGGCCATCGAGGAGGCGTTGTACCGGGAGCGCAGCCTGGTGCGCATGCTGGGGATGCGCCGCACCGTCTTTGTCGTCCCCGCCGAGCTGGCCCCGGTTGTGCACGCCGCCTGCACCCGTGCCATCGCCGCCCAGGAGCGGCGAAAGCTCATACAGGCGATCGAGGCTGGCGGGGTGGCGACCGATGGCGCCGCCTGGTTGGCACGCGTCGAAGACGACACGCTGGCCGCGCTGGACCGGCGGGGCGAGGCCTTGGGCCAGGAGCTGAGCCGCGACGTGCCGGCGCTGCGCACCACCATCACCTACGGCGACGGCACCAAGTCGTGGGGCGGCCCGGTGGCCCTGACCACCCGCATCCTTTCGGTGATGGCCGCCGAGGGCCGGATGGTGCGCGGCCGGCCGCGCGGATCGTGGATCAGCAGCCAGCATCGCTGGGTTGCCGGGCCGCACTGGCGCCACGGCGCCGCCGAGCCGCCCCTCGCCCTCGCCCGGGTCGAGCTGGCCCGCCGCTGGCTGGCCGGTTACGGGCCGGCGACGGTCGCCGACCTGAAATGGTGGACGGGCTGGACGCTGGGCGACACCCGGAAGGCCCTGGCGGGCGTGGGTCCCGTCGAGGTCGAGTTGGAGAACGGTGCGACCGGTCTGGTGCTTCCCGGCGACGAGGAGCCCGTGTCACCAGCCCGCGAAGGCTGGGTCGCCCTGCTCCCCGCGCTGGACTCGACGGTTATGGGCTGGGCCGACCGGACCTGGTTCCTTGGGTTGCAGCAGGCCCAGCATTTCGACCGGTCAGGCAACGTCGGCCCGACGGTGTGGTGCGACGGCCGCGTCGTCGGGGCCTGGGCGCAACGCAAGGACGGGTCGATTGCCGTGCGCCTGCTCGGCGACGTCGGCCGTGACGGCCGGGTTGCCATCGACGCCGCGGCCGACCGGCTGCGGCGGATTATCGGCGACATACGGGTCACACCCCGCTTTCGGACCCCCCTGGAGCGGGAGTTAGCGGGTTAGGCCAGCCGGGTGTGGGGCACGGTGGCCACTGCCCCGTCCCGGCGAAGCTCGACGACCGCGGGCACGGGGTCGGGGTCGGCGAAGAGGTGCTCGTCGGCGTAGTCGGCGGCCCGCCCGGTGGCGTCGGTGACCCACCATGTCGCTTCCAGGGCGATGCCGTTCGGATCGGTGAAGTACACCGAGCGGAAAATGTGGTGGTCGACCACGTCGGTCACCTCGCACCCCGCCTCCTTCAGCCGCCGGCGCAGGTCGAGCAGGGCGTCCTCGTCCGGCAGGTTCAGGGACAGGTGATCGAACTGGGTCGCCCGGGGGTCGGGCACGCCGGCCGGCTTGGCGAAGGTTTCCAGCTCCACTCCGTGGTACTCGAAGAAGGCCAGGGTGTTCTGGGGGCCGATTTCGAAGAAGTAGTGGCGGAAGGCCGGGGTGGCGAGGGTGGCGACCAGGCGGGCGCCGAGGACTCCGTGGTAGAAGCGAACGGTCGCGTCCATGTCGGCGGTGATGAGGGCGAGATGGTTGATACCCCGCCAGTGAGGAGTCTCGTTCATCTCTTCAAAGGTAGCCTCAGCACGCCCTGCCGGGTCAGGGTCGAGCGGAGCCGCTTGGCCGCCGCCGCCTCCAGGTAGGGAACGACACGGGGCAACAGGCGGGCGGGGTGGCCCAGAACGTCGACCAGCCATCGCGAGAAGATGCCCTCGTCCATCCAGCCCGGCGCGCCGTCGGGCAACAGGTCGGCGACCCAGCAGCCCGGTGTGGAGGCCTGGGAAAGCAGGTGGCTCCAGTTCCACACCTCGGCGCCTAGTTCGATGATGCGGGCGAACTGGGCGGCTGGCACCTCGACGCCGCCTGCCGAGGCCACGGCGATGACGGGGTGCAGCTCGGCCACTTCCCGCCACGTGAGCGCCCGATCGGCGGTATCGCCGCGCGCGCCGATGTGATTCAGCCAGATGGCGCCCAGCACGGCGTGGCTGGACTGGTCCGGCGGCGGGGTCGGCAATCCGAAGCACCGTCGCATGAGGTCCGGGACCCGGCCGACGGTCGGAGGTTCGCGGATGAGGACCGACGTGCTGTCCCGCAGATACCCGGCCATGTCGCCGGCGCGGCTCAGCAGGCAGACCACCCGGGTCCGTCGCCGCTCGCCCGGCTGGAGGAGCGGGCAGTCGTCGTCCATCGGGTGGGCCCAGCCGTAGCCCACCGAGGCCAGCGCCTGGCAGGGCGGCGGGGCGGTGAAGCCGACCATGGTTTCCAGGTCGGGATGCCACCGGACGTGGTCGGGACTCTCCAGCGGGCCGATGATCTCGGCCCACGCCGGTTGGGCGCCGGCTGGCTGCAGCGATTCCATGCTCTGGGCCAGCCGGGTCAAGGTGTCGGTGAGGGTGCTTGTCACATCCTCTCCTATGCCGCCGACCGGCGCCGGTGTCAGCCCGGGGGCTTCGGGAGGACGACTTGGAGGTGGAGTTCCTGCAACTGCTGGGCGCTGACCGGGCTGGGGGCCCCCATGAGGAGGTCCCGGGCGGCCTGATTCAGGGGGAAGGCGATGACTTCGCGGAGATTGGCCTGGTCGAGGAGGAGCATGAGGGTGCGGTCGAAGCCCGGGGCGATTCCCGCGTGGGGTGGTGCGCCGTAGTGAAACGCCTGCCAGAGGGCGGGGAACGACTGCTCGACCCGCTCGGGGCCGTAGCCGGCTATGGCGAAGGCGGCTTGCATGATGTCGGGGCGGTGGTTGCGAACCGCCCCTGAGGACAGCTCCAGGCCGTTGCAGACCAGGTCGTACTGGTAGGCGAGGATCTCCCCGGGGTCCTTAGACTGCAGCGCCTCCAGGCCGCCTTGGGGCATGGAGAAGGGGTTGTGGGAGAAGTCCCACCCGCCGGTCTCGTCGTTCCACTCGTACATCGGGAAGTCGGTGATCCAGCAGAACGCCAGGTCGTCGGGGTCGGCCAGGCCAAGGTCGGCGCCCACTGCCGCCCGCTGTGACCCGAGGACCCGACTGGCGGCCGTGGCCGGTCCCACCGCGGTCAAGACGGCATCGCCCGCCTCAGCGCCGACCGCGTCGGTCAGGACGGCGATCTCGTCCGCGGTGAGCTTGCGGGCGAGGGGGCCTTTGACCTCGCCGTCGTCGGGAACCTGGAGCCAGCTGCCGATGACGGCCGCCTTGTTGGCCGCGTCGGCGAAGGCGTCGAACCACCGCCGCGGCCGCGGCGCGCCGCCCGGGACCCGCCAGGCGCGAATGGCGTGGCCCATTTCCGGGGCCTGCTGGAACATGGGCAGATCGGTGGCCCCCCCGAGGGCGGCGGTGACATCGGCGATGGGGAGGTCGAAGCGGAGATCAGGCTTGTCCGTGCCGAAGCGGGCCAGGGAATGGGCGTAGCTGAGACGGGGGAAGGGAGCCTTGGCCCGCTTCACCGGGGCCACGTCGCCGGCGGGCAGCTCGGCCACCACGTGGGTCATGAGCTGCTCCACCTCGTCAAAGACGTCCTCCTGGGTGGCGAAGGCCATCTCCAGGTCGATCTGGTAGAACTCGCCGGGGCTGCGGTCGGCTCGCGACGCCTCGTCGCGGAAGCAGGGCGCGATCTGGAAGTAGCGCTCCACGCCCCCCACCATCAACAGCTGCTTGAACTGCTGGGGGGCCTGGGGGAGGGCGTAGAACTCCCCGGGGTAGAGGCGGCTTGGGACCAGGAAGTCCCGAGCTCCCTCAGGGCTGCTGGCCGTCAGGATTGGGGTGGTGACCTCCAGGAAGCCGCGAGCCGCCAAGTGGGTGCGGACCAGCTGGGCGAAGCGGGCGCGGGCCTTCAAGCGCTGCATCACTGGCCCGCGGCGCAGGTCGAGGTAGCGGTAGCGCAGCCGCGCTTCCTCGGAGACATCAGCGCTCGGGTCGACGGGGAAGGGCAGGACGTCGGCGGTGGACAACACCTCGACGGCGTCCACGGCCAGTTCCACCGTTCCCGTGGCCAGCTTGGGGTTGTAGTCCTTCTCCTCCCGGGCCACGACCTCGCCGGCGACGGAGATCACGCTCTCCACCCGCAGTCGGGTCAAGACGTCAAAGCTGGGGCGATCGGGATGGGACACCAGCTGCATCACGCCGGTGGCGTCGCGCAGGTCGACGAAGAGCAACCCGCCGTGGTCGCGCTTGGCCGCCACCCAGCCGGCCAGGCGGAGTCGATGGCCGACGTGGGATTCGCTGACCTCGCCGGCGTGGACGTCGTAGTAGCTCACAGTGGCTGCGAGGCTACAGGGCACGCGAAGAAGGCCCCCGCCGGAGCGGGGGCCTTCTGTCGTGCATCAACTGCTACCGGACTACTGGACTCGGCGGGTTCTCCGCACCACGCGGCGGGTGGCGTAGGCCATCGCCAGGAGCCCGGCGGCGATCCACGGCAGCAACGGTCCGGTACCGGTCGTGGCCAGGCCCGCTCCCACGCCAGCGGCCGAGACGGTCGGGGCGATGAGGGTGATCGAACCCCCGAGGACGACGTTGCTGACGTTGCCGATGAGCGTGGTGATGCCGGTGACGCCACCGGTGCAGTTGCCCAGGCCGGCGGTCACGTTGGCCGTGTCCTGCAGCACCCCGGCCGGTGAGTTGGACGGGATACTGACCGATACGGTCAGCACAATGGGCGGATCACCGGGGTGGTAGGTGCCCAGGTTGGGCCAGGTGACGGTGCCTGTCGAGGTGTTGTACGTCCCACCGTTGCTGATTGCCCCGACGGTGAACGACGGGCTTCCCGAGTTCACCTTGATCTTGTCGGTGACGACGATGTTGGTCAGGTCGCAGGCCGAGTCGGCCAGGGCGGTGGCGCTGGAAGGGACCGAGATCGACCAGGTGAACGTGTTGCCGGCGGTCACGTTGGGAACGCTGGCCACCTTGGCCACGGGCACGGTGCAGGCGATGGATCCGTTGGGCAGGGCGGCGTACGCCTCCATGTGGCCGAGCCGCAGGTCGGTGACGACCGTGCTGCCGAGCGACAAGTGCAGGGCCAGCAGGTCGTAGGAACCCGAGATGGCGTTGGTGGCGTTGGCGAACACCACCGCTCCGTTGGCGTCACGCAGCGGGCTGGCCACGGTATGGCCGTCACCGAGGGTGACCGACAGGTTCAAGCCCAGCCCGTTGAGCAGGGTGTGCAGCGCCGAGGTGGGCCCGACGAGGCCGTTGAGCAGCGGCGCCAGCGAACCGAGCGACGCCGTGATGGCCGGAAGGGGCACGCCGGCGAGGGTCAGCACGACGCTCACGGTGGGATCGGCATTGCCGAGCACCATGGTCGAGTGGCCCTCACCGTCGGTGATGGCGGTGAGCGTCACCGGAGTGGAGGCACTGGTGCCCTGGACGGTGACCGCCAGGGTGGTCGGCGTGGCCGTGCCCGCCCCAGCCAGGGTGACCACGAGCGGGGCGATGGTCTCGCTCACCCGGGTCTGCAGGCCGAAGGTGCCGTCGGTGTTGGCGAACAAGTCGGAGCGGGTGGACGACGCCGCCGCGCCCGGGCTGGCCACAACCGTGCTGAGCACGGTGGTTGGGGCCGCCGCGCTGCCGAGGCCGTAGCCGATCGGCTCACCCACCGGGCAGAAGGTGGGGGAGTAGTTGGCCGACGCGAAGCCGTGAAGGACACCGGTCTGGATGACCCCGGGGATCTGCAGCGGGATGGCGCTGACCTCGGGGCCGGCAATGGTGCCCACGGTCTGCGGCGGCGGGGCCTTGGCCTGGGCGATGCCCAGCTGGATCTGGTTGGCCTGGGCCGGCGTCAGGCCGAGGCCGACCTCGGCGCCCGAGCCCCTGGCGGTAGCGTTGGCGCCGCTCACCGCGGGCTGGACCACAGCCCCGGTCTGCGGGTCGATGAGGGCGGGGCCAAGGCCACCGCCCGCGCCCACGGTGGCGGAGAACGCCTGGTCGACGCGGGCCAGTTGGGTGGACCCGGTGTTCAAGGCGCTGAGAGACAACTCAGAACCGGTGCCGAACTCGGCGAATCCGGCGCTGCCGAATGGCGTCCCCTGGGCGGCGAGAGCGCGGGGCGCGGCCGACGCGGCAGTGGCGGTGGCGGCCGGAACCGCCCCTACCGTCGCCGCGGTTAGGACCGCCGTACCTAAAAGCGCTAGCCCTCGCCGGCGAAATCGGATCATGTGCTGCAGCCTCCCTCAGTTTCCCGTGTCTCGGGGAACAACCGGACCATCACTTCCCGAGTGTGACTCGCCTCACACCTACGGCGTACTGCCTTGCTTCTTCCCACCCTCATGGGCGGCTTGTCCGCATTGACCGTCCTGACAAAGTCTCGGGTATTGTACGCGCTTCCCAGCCGAAAGCCACACCTTAGTCATTGGCCGACTTCGGTGGTGATTCCGGTCCTCCCAGCAGATCTTCGAGCCACTCCCGCAGGCGGGTGAGCTCGTTGCGAAGAGTAGCAGTCTCGACCTCCAGCGCCAGGATACGTTCGGCCGTCGAACTCGATCGGCCCGCGGGGGGGTCCGGATGGTCCGATACCTCGCTCGGTCCGAGGAGGTGGACGTAGCGGTCTTCCCGCTGGCCGGCCCGGCGCTCTACCAGCTGTACCAGTGGTTCGGGCCGCCGGGCCAGACGGTCGAGGACACCCGGCACGCCACCGAAGTCGCTCAGGTCGCCGTAGCGCTCCGTCCTGGTGACGAGCTCGGCCTCGGTCTGGGCGCCTCGCAGCAGCAGCACCGCGATGACCGCCAACTCGGGACCAGATAGCGCCCAGGCCTCGTCGAGCACGTGACGGAACTTGGTCGCCCGGGCGTGGGCCGGGTAGACGATCCGGATCAGCTTCTGCTCCCGCAGCGAGGTGAGCGCGGCGTTGACCGTGTCCTCTCGGTAGGTCACAACCGGATCCCGGTTACTGGTTTGGTTGCAGGCGTTGACGAGGGCGTTCAGGGTCAGCGGGTAGTTCTCCGGCGTCGTCGCCGCCTTCTCCAGCAGGCAGCCGAGGACCCGCTGTTCTTCCGCGGTGAGCTCCACAGGCGCGCAGCATACGGGCCGTATGATCGACCTTTCAGAGAGCACACAGGGTGGTGGATCGCCGTGGCGACGCAGCAGGACAGTTTCGGGACACGCGACACGTTCGACGCGCCCGATGGTCGTTCGCTCACGATCTACCGCCTCGACCGTTTGCATCCGTCGGGGAATGTCGGCCGCCTGCCCTTCTCCCTGAAGGTCTTGCTGGAGAACGTGCTGCGCCACGAAGGCGACGGCGCCGTCACCGGCGCGGACGTCGAAGCGCTCGTGTCCTGGCAGGCGGCGGCCGAACCGAGCCACGAGATCAGCTTCGCCCCCGCCCGGATCCTGCTGCAGGACTTCACCGGGGTACCCGCCGTCGTAGACCTGGCGGCCATGCGCGACGCCATGGCGGCCATGGGCGGCGATCCCCACCTGGTAAATCCGCAAGTCCCGGCGGAACTGGTCATCGACCACTCCGTCGTGGCCGACGTTGCCGGCGTGCCGGAGGCCTTCGCCCGCAACGCCGCCCTCGAGTTCCAACGCAACCGGGAGCGCTACCAATTCCTTCGCTGGGGCCAAGGGGCGTTCGACAACTTCCGCGTCGTCCCCCCCGACACCGGCATCTGCCACCAGGTCAACCTGGAGTACCTGGCCCGCGTCGTGTTCGTCGACGGCGACGCCGCCTACCCCGACACCCTGGTCGGCACCGACTCGCACACCACGATGGTCAACGGCCTTGGCGTGCTCGGTTGGGGTGTCGGCGGGATCGAGGCCGAGGCGGCCATGCTGGGCCAGCCCATGTCAATGCTTGTGCCTCGGGTGGTCGGCTTCAGGCTCACCGGTTCCCTTCCCGAGGGGGCGACAGCCACCGACCTGGTGCTCACGGTCACCGAGTTGCTGCGCCGCCACGGCGTGGTGGGCAAGTTCGTCGAGTTCTACGGCGACGGAGTGGCCGCGGTGCCGCTCGAGAACCGGGCCACGATCGGCAATATGTCGCCGGAGTACGGATCGACGTGCGCCATCTTCCCCATCGACGACGAGACGCTGCGCTACTTGAGCTTCACCGGCCGGTCTCCTGAGCACGTCGCCTTGGTGGAGGCCTACGCCAAGGAGCAGGGGCTGTGGCACGACCCGGGGCACGAGGCGGACTACTCCGAGCGCCTCGAACTGGATCTGGCCACGGTGGAACCGAGCCTGGCCGGCCCCTCCCGGCCCCAGGACCGGGTGCCGGTGAACCGGGCCAAGGCCATGTTCCGCGTGGCGCTGTCGTCAGCCGTCCCGGAACTGCGAAACGGGTCCACCGACGAGGCGGTGGCGGAGACGTTCCCGGCCAGCGACCCGACGTCGCCGGGCTCGGGCGCCGACGCCGGCCCGGAGGAGGTGGCGCCGGCCGCGGTCACCGACGACCGGCTCCGCCATCCCGTCGCCGTCACGT
The DNA here is from genome assembly GCA_036264135.1 of Acidimicrobiales bacterium. Classification (GTDB taxonomy): domain Bacteria; phylum Actinomycetota; class Acidimicrobiia; order Acidimicrobiales; family Palsa-688; genus DATARN01. The sequence continues at coordinate 58,531 of DATARN010000008.1, read as the reverse complement.
TGGCCGACGGCACCTCGTTCGACCTCGACCATGGCGCGGTGGTCATCGCCGCCATCACCAGCTGCACCAACACCTCCAACCCGTCGGTCATGATCGCCGCCGGCCTCCTTGCCAAACGCGCGGTCGAGCGAGGCCTCGTCTCCCAGCCATGGGTGAAGACCTCCCTGGCGCCCGGCTCCAAGGTCGTCATGGACTACTACGAGCGCGCCGGTCTCCTGCCGTACCTCGAGAAGCTCGGCTTCGGCCTGGTGGGTTTCGGCTGCACCACCTGCATCGGCAACTCCGGGCCTCTGGCCCCCGAACTGAGCCGCGCCATCGACGACGGGGGCCTGGCGGTCGTGGCCGTCCTGTCGGGGAACCGCAACTTCGAGGGCCGGATCAACCCCGACGTGCGCATGAACTACCTGGCGTCGCCGCCGCTCGTCGTGGCCTACGCCCTGGCCGGGACCATGGATATCGACCTACGCGCCGAGCCCCTCGGTACCGGGACCGACGGCGCCCCGGTGTACCTCCGTGACATCTGGCCCGAGGCCCACGACGTCAGCCGGGTGGTGGCTGAGGCGATCGCGTCGGATATGTTCCGCAAGTCCTACGGCGAGGTGTTCGCGGGCGACGAGAACTGGAACGGCCTTCCGGTGCCCGCCGGGGAGCGATTCCGGTGGGACGACACGTCGACGTATGTGCGCAACCCGCCCTATTTCCAGGGCATGACCACCACGCCGGCCCCCTTGACCGACGTCCGCGGGGCCCGGGTGCTGGCCAAGCTGGGCGACAGCGTGACCACCGACCACATCTCGCCCGCCGGCAACATCCGCCGGACCAGCCCGGCCGGGCAGTGGCTTGAGACCCAAGGGGTGGCGGTCGGCGACTTCAATTCCTACGGGTCCCGCCGAGGCAACCACGAGGTCATGATCCGCGGCACCTTCGCCAACATCCGGCTGCGCAACCAGCTGGCGCCGGGCACCGAAGGGGGCGTCACCCGGCACCAGCCCGACGGTGAGGAGATGACGATCTACCAGGCGGCGGTCGCCTACCAGGCCGAGGGGGTGCAACTGGTGGTGCTGGCCGGCAAGGAGTACGGCTCGGGATCGTCGCGTGACTGGGCGGCCAAGGGCACCGCCTTGCTGGGCGTACGCGCCGTGCTGGCCGAAAGCTTCGAACGCATCCACCGCTCGAACCTGGTCGGCATGGGCGTGCTGCCACTGCAATTTAGGGAGAGCGCCGAGACGCTCGGCCTCACTGGCCAGGAGCAGTTCGACATCACCGGCCTGGAGGGCCTGGACGGGGACGACCCCTTCCCGGACGAACTGGTCGTACGAGCCGACGGGCGGGAGTTCCGGGTCCGGTTGCGCATCGACACGCCGAAGGAGCAGGCGTACTTCCGCCACGGGGGGATACTTCCCTACGTGCTCCGGCAACTGATGTCGCGGTCGTAGCCCACCGCCCGGGAACCCGGCGCCGCCGCCGGAGCCCGCCCCGGCCTCCTTTTCCCGTCTCTGCCCCGGGGTAGCGTCGTGGGCGATGGGTACCGCCGCCGCCTTCTTCGACCTCGACCGGACGCTTCTGCGCGGCGCCAGCGGACCCATCCTCACCGAGGCGTTGCAGCGGGCCGGCGTCGTGCCCACCCGGTCGCTGCCCGGTCAGGGCTTGTTGTACAAGGCGTTCGACACCTTCGGGGAGTCGCTGACAGGCATGGCGCTGGCCCGGGCCGCCGCCGCCGCCCTCCGGGGCCGCAGCCGGGCCAAGGTGCTGGCCGCGGCGGCCGCCGCTACCGACGACCTCATGGACCTGGTCGCCCCCTACGCCGTCGCCGCGCTGGAGGAGCACCACGATGCGGGACGTCCGGTCGTGCTGGCCACCACCACGCCGCGGGATCTCGTCGAGCCGCTCGCCCGCCGACTGGGTCTCGATGACATGGTCGCCACCCGCTACCAGGTGGCCACCGCCGACGACGGCGACGAGCGGTACACCGGCGGCCTCGACGGCGCCTTCGTATGGGCCGCCGGCAAGTTGACGGCGGTGCGGTGGTGGGCCGCCCAGCACGGCATCGAGATGGCCGACAGCTGGGCCTACTCCGACAGCGTCTACGACGTCCCGCTCCTGTCGTCGGTCGGCCACCCGGTGGCCGTCAACGCCGACCCCCGCCTGGCCGTGGTGGCCACGCTGCGGCGCTGGCCCCAACGGCATTTCGACGCCCCGGCGGGAGTGCCCAAACTCGTCGGCTTCGAGCCGTTCGACCTGGTGAAGGCCGTCGTGCGGCCCGAGTCCATCCCCTACGCCCGCTTCGACATCGCGGGCACCGACAACATCCCGGCCCGAGGCCCGGCGATCGTGGTGGCCAATCACCGCAGCTACTTCGACGCCGTCGCCCTCGGATTGACCGTGACGGGCGCCGGCCGGCTGCCGCGGGCGCTGGCCAAGAAGGAGATCTTCGACGCCCCCGTTCTCGGCCTGATCGCTCGGGTGTTGGGCCAGATCGAGGTCGACCGACACGACGCCGGCGCGGCGGGGGCGGCTGGGCCAGCAGGACGCGAGGCGTTGGCCAGCGCCGTGCGAGCCATCAACGGCGGCGAGGTGGTCGTGATCCTGCCCCAGGGCACCATTCCCCGGGGTGAGGCGTTTTTCTCGCCGAAGCTGGAAGGCAGGACGGGAGCCGCCCGGCTGGCGACGGCGACCGGGGCGCCGGTGATCCCGGTCGGCATGTGGGGGACCGAGAAGGTGTGGCCCCGTTCCTCCCGGGTGCCCAACGTGACGAACGTGCTTCACCCACCGTTGATCCGCATCCGGGTCGGGCCGCCGGTGCGGGGTCTTACCGGGGATGCCGCCGCCGACACCGCCCGGATCATGGACGCCATCGCCGCCCAGTTGCCGCCCGAGGCACGCCAGGCCCACCAACCGTCGGCGGAGGAGCTGCGGCAGGCCAAGCCGCCCTCGTAGCCGGGGACGGCCGCCGCGGCTGGGGGGCGGTCAGGCGCCGCCGACCCGGCCGACCGCTTGCGCCTCGAGGCGCTTGACCCGACCGAGCGGGACGACGTGCCAGAACTCGGCGGCCGAGTCCGACCAGTTCTCGAGAAGGGCGGCGGCGCGGGGTGAACCGGTGAGCTCGTGGTGCTGCTCGATCAGCCAGCGCAGCTCCTGCTCGTCGGCAGAATCGAGGCGGATGGCCTCCACCAGGGCGGGGTTGATCTGGCCGCTGGCCCGGTGCTCGGGATCCCACAGGTACACGCCGCCGCCGGTCATGCCCGCCCCGATGTTGTCGCCGATCGGGCCAAGCACCGCGACCGTGCCGCCGGTCATGTACTCGCAGCAGTGGTCACCGGCACCCTCCACGACCGCGGTTGCCCCCGAGTTGCGCACTGCGAAGCGCTCGCCGACGGAACCGGCGATCCAGACGTTGCCGCCGGTCGCCCCGTAGAGGCAGGTGTTGCCGGCCAGAACCGGGTCGCCGGCGTCGTCGTCGGGCGGGCGGATCACGATGCGACCGCCCCCCAGGCCCTTGCCGACGTAGTCGTTGGCCTCGCCGACGAGATCCAGCCAGATGCCGTCGGTCAGGAAGGCACCGAAGCTCTGCCCGGCCGAACCCTGGAGGCGGACCCGCACCGATCCCCGGGGCGCGCTGGTGCCGAACTCCAGCGCCAGGGCCCCGCCCAGCGCGGCGCCGAAGGTGCGATCGCCGTTGGTGATGCGGTACGACAACTCGAAGCGCTCGCCGTCCCAGACGCCCCGATAGGCGTCGGCGAGCAGCCGGTCGCCCAGGGCCGAGCGAGCCCGCTGGATGGCGACGCCTTCCATGAACCGACGGGGCTCGTCGGGATCGGCGGGCGGTACCAGCAGGGCGGAGAGGTCGAGGCTGTCCGAGCGGGGGTTGCCGACCTTCTTCTGGCGGAGGCACTCCACCCGGCCCACCGCCTCGTCCATCGACCGCAGTCCCAATGCCGCCAGATGCTGGCGCACCTCGTCGGCCACAAAGAGGAGGTAGGACGCCACCCCCTCGGCCGTTCCCGCGAACTTGGCCCGCAGGTGGGGCCGCTGGGTGGCGATGCCGGTGGTGCAGGTGTCCTTGTGGCAGGCACGCAGCATCACGCACCCCTCGGCGATCATGGCCGCGGTGCCGAAGGAGAACTCGTCGGCACCGAGCAGGGCGGCGACGATGATGTCCCGGCCCGTCATCAGGCCGCCGTCGACCCGCAGCCGCACCCGGCCCCGCAGGCCGTTGTCGACCAGCGCCGCCTGGGTGTCGGCCAATCCCAGTTCCCACGGCATGCCGGCGTGCTTGATGGACGAGAGGGGCGAGGCGCCGGTGCCGCCGTTGGCCCCGCTGATCTGCACCACCTCGGCCAGGGCTTTGACGACGCCCGCGGCGATGGTTCCGACGCCGTCCTCGGCGACCAGCTTGACCGACACGTCGGCGAAGGCGTTGACCTGCTTCAGGTCGAAGATCAGCTGGGCCAGGTCCTCGATGGAGTAGATGTCGTGGTGCGGGGGCGGCGAGATGAGGGTGACACCGGGTTGGGTGTGGCGCAGGCGGGCGATCTCGTCGCTCACCTTGTGACCGGGAAGCTGGCCGCCCTCGCCGGGCTTGGAGCCTTGGGCCACCTTGATCTGCAGCTCGTCGCCGAAGGCCAGGTACTGCGGCGTGACACCGAAGCGCCCCGAGGCGATCTGCTTGATCTTGCTGTTCTTGTCCCCGGTCGGCCGGCCCCGGGTGGCGAAACGGTAGGGGTCCTCGCCTCCCTCGCCGCAGTTCGACCGGCCCCCGATCAGGTTCATGGCCTCGGCCAGGGTCTCGTGGGCTTCGGCCGACAGCGACCCGTGGCTCATGGCGCCCGTCGAGAATCGCTGGGCGATGGCGGTGGCCGGCTCGACCTCCTCGATGGCCACCGGGTCGCCGGCGGGAACCAACTCGAGCAGGTCCCGGACCTCGGTCGGCGGCCGGCCGTTCACCAGCCGGCAGAAGGCGTCGTACAGGGCGGTGTTGCCCTCGGCGATGGCCCGCTGCAGCAGCTTGGCGGCGATGGGGCCGCTGTCGCCCGCCTCGCCTACCTGGTGGCTCAGGCTCTGGGCCTGGAGGGCGTCGACGACGGTCTTGTTGTGCGTGTGGTACTCGCCGCCCCGCTTGAGGTCGCGGTAGTAGCCCGGGTTCTCCAGGCTGGTGACCGCCTCCTCGGACCAGCGGGCGGCGGCGTGGCGGGCGATGACGTCGCGGCCCAGGTCGTCCCAGCCGACGCCGGCGATAACAGTCGGCATTCCCGAAAAGCAGCAGTCGACCACCTCCCGGCCGAGGCCCACCGCCTCGAAGATCTGGGCGCCGCGGTAGGAGTCGATCGTGGCGATGCCCATCTTGGAAAGGATCTTGAGCACGCCGTCCTCGACCGCCGCCTGGAACCGCTCCTGCGCCTCGGGCGCCGAGAGGTCGGAGTCCTCCGAGGCGTCGGCGTCGGCGGCAACCGTTTCCAGGGCCAGCTGGGGGCACACGGCATCGGCGCCGCAGCCGAGCAGGCAGGCCACGCCGTGGACGTCTCGGGTGTCGTCGGCGACGACGATGAGGCTGGTCCGGGTGCGGACGCCGGCGGCGATCAGGTGGTGGTGGACGGCCCCGGTGGCCAGCAGCGACGGAACCGGCGCCTTCGTCTCCGACACCGCCGAGTCGTCGATGAGCAGGAGCGCCGCGCCCACCCCGACCGCTCGCTCCGCTTCCAGCCGTAGCCGCTCGATGGCCTGCCTGAGGCCCGCCGCGCCCTCGGCCACCGGGAAGGTGGCGTCGAGGCGTACCGCCGGGAACGGGGCGGTGGCCGGTGTCGTCAGGATGCTCACCGCCGAGGGGAAGAGAAAGAAGGTGTCCAGCTCGACCAGCTGCGCCGCCTCGGCGGCCTCCGACAGCAGCGGGTGCCGAGGCCCGAGCAGGGTGCGCAGGCTCATCACCAGGCGTTCCCGCAGATGGTCGATGGCCGGGTTGGTGACCTGGGCGAAGCGCTGCCGCAGATAGTGGTGGATCGGCCTCGGCCGCCCGGCCAGCGGCGGCAACGGCGTGTCGTCCCCCATGGAGAACGTGGGCTCCTTGGCGTCGCTGGCCATGGGCTTCACCATCATGCGCAGCTCTTCCATGGTGTAGCCGTGCGTCGCCTGGCGCCGGGCCACGCTGGCCGGCTCGGGCGTTTCCTGCACCGGCTCGCCATTCGGTTGGTGGCGCAGCCCCTCGGCGGTCCAGGTGCCGTACGGCGCCGCCGCTGCGATCCGAACCTTGCAGTCGTGGTCTTCGAGCACGCCGCGGCTCGGGTCGACGAAGAGCATCTGCCCGGGGCCGAGCCGGCCGCGCCTCACCGTGCCGTGGCCCGCGACGTCGATGGCCCCCGCCTCCGAGCAGGCGGCCACGAAACCGTCCTGGCAAATGGCGTAGCGGACCGGGCGCAGGCCGTTGCGGTCGAGGGCGGCACCCACGCCGAGGCCGTCGCTGAAGATCACCCCGGCGGGGCCGTCCCACGGCTCCATCAGCGACGAGTGGTACCGGTAGAAGCAGCGGACCTCGGGGTCCATGTCCCGCGCCCCCTCCCACGCTTCGGGGATGAGCATGGCGACGGCGTGGCGGATGTCGCGGCCGCCCCGGACCAGGAGTTCGACGGCACTGTCGAGCTGCCCACTGTCGGAGTCGCTGGCGTCGAGGACGGGATGGAACAGCTCCTCGTCCCCGAGGCCCGCCTCGGCCGTTCCGAGCGCCGCCCGGGCCCGCATGCGGCCGACGTTGCCCGCAATGGCGTTGATCTCGCCGTTGTGGCAGAGGGTGCGAAACGGCTGGGCCCGCTCCCACGTCGGCAGGGTGTTGGTGGAAAACCGCTGGTGGAAGATGGCGAAATGCCCGACCACCGCCGGGTCGGCCAGATCCGGGTAGTAGGCGGGCAGGGCGTTGGCGGCGACCAGGCCCTTGTAGACGATGGTCCGGAACGAGCAGCTGACGACGTATACCCCGGTCAGCTCTTCATGGGTGGCGATGCGCCGGCGCAACCGGAAGGCGGCCCGCTCCTTCTGCTTCCCCGTCGACGACGAAAGGATGGCCTGCAGGAACTGCGGCTTGCTGGCCCGCGCCTGGTCGCCCAGGTGACTCTCGTCGGTCGGCGGCTCCCGCCACCCTTCCACCCGCAGACCCTCTTCCTCGGCGAGGGCCTCGATGTGGGGCCGCGGGTCGCCGGAGCCCCGGACGAACAGATTGGCCACCCCGTGCTGCTCCCCGAACAGTGCCTCCGGGATGGGGAAAAGGAGGCCGGCGCCGTCCCCGGTCCGTGCGTCGGCCGCGACCGCGCCGCGGTGCATGACACAGGCCAACCCGCCGAGGGCCGCCTCAATGATCCCGCGCGAGGCGCGGCCGTGAGCGTCGGCAACGAAGCCGATACCGCAGGCATCGCGTTCGCGGCGCTGGGGGGTTAGGCCGGCTCGGGGCCGAGCGGAAGAAAGACGCATGGTGGGTGGCTCCTACGCTTCAGGGGGATTCTCCGCCTGACCGGGGCTTCCCCGTTGAAGGGGAGGCTGCGCTGCCACCCATCCCGGTCTTGGGAACCCGACCAATGTAGCAAGCACCCAGTAGCGTTTTCGCCAGTTGCGGCACTGGGAGGTCTGATGACTGACAGCGGCACTACCGTCCCACCCGAGCAACCGGCCGACCCGGCCGAGTCGGGACAGGCCCCGCCGGGATATCCCCGCCGGCCGGTTCCACCCCCGCCTCCCGGCGCCGGTTCGGCGCCCGGTCCGGGTGGCGCCGGCGCCACCCAAGCCATCCCCGGCACAGGAGCGCCGGGACCATGGGTTCCGCCTCCGCCGCCGGCGGCGTCGCCGCCCGGGTCGGTCTGGGCTCCGGCGCCGCCACCCGACCAACCCCCCGCCGGATGGCCCCCCGCCCCGGCGGCGGCGCCCGGGTACCCGCCCGGGGCGGCCGGCTATCCGCCGGCGGGGGCCGGCTATGGCGCACCGTCCGGTTCCGGATATGGCCCGCCGGCGGGGGCGGGATATGGCGCACCGTCCGGTTCCGGGTATGGCCCGCCGGCCGGGGGGTCGGGGTATGGGCCGCCGGAAGGGGCGGGATATGGCCCGCCGACGGGGGGCGGCTACGGGGCGCCGGCGGGGCCCGGGTACGGGCCCCCGGGCTCCTGGGGCGCGGCGGCGGGAGCCCCTCGGCCGGCCCGGCCCGGGTTGAACCTGGCGGCGGTCGCGCCGGCGCTGCTGGCGTCCATGGCGATCAGCATCGCCGTGGTCCTGTTGTTCATCGCCAATCTGTTCGCGGCGCTGGGTCAGCCGGCCGGAACGCCGGGGAACGAGCGGCTCCTACAGTTCCTTTCACCGGCCGACGTGGCCGTCGCGGCGGTGATCACCCTGGCCATCGTGTTGGTCGGCCTGGCGCCCCGCGCACCGGCGTCGCCGGAGGCCTCCACGGTGCCCATCGGCCCAGCGGTCGCGCCGGGCGGCCTTACGCCGTCGCTGGTTCGTATGAGCGCCGGCGTCGTCGCGGCGGTCGTGGCGGTGGCCGCGCTCATCCGGGCCATTACCGCGTTGACCATCAGCCATCAACCTGGCGGTATCAAGTTTGGCAACCTGTTGGACGCCCTGGCCGCGGCGCTCGTGGCGGCGGTGGCAGGGTGGTGGGCGCTACGGACGAAATGACCTCCCAGGCGGCGGGCCACCGCGAACCCGTGGCGGCGGGCGTTCCCGGGCGCTAGAGGCGGGGCCAGGGGGGATCGGTCGTCTTGGTGGCGCCGCGGCCCGTGCGGTTCCCGCTCGTCAGGGCCCATGAACGGCGCCATTTGGCCCCCACCGGCCCGGTGAGGGCCGGCGTTCGACCGGCCGCCGCCCGCCGCCGCGCCGTCCACCAGTCCGACTGCTGCTCGTCGGCGAGCACCTCCAACGTCTTTTCGATGCGGACGGCAAGGTCGCGGGCGTCGCTCCCTGGGTCGGGCCGGATAGGGGAGCCGAAGCTCACCCGCGTCGTGGCCAGGTGCACCCGGCTGCCATGGCGGGGAAGCACCCGCCTCGTCCCCTCGACGTAGATGGGGACGACGGTCCGATTGGTACGCACCGCCAACCAGGCCGCCCCTGGCTGGTGCCCCTGCCCCCAGCCGTCGGGGGTCCGGCCGCCTTCGGGGAAGATGAGCAGGCTCCAGCCGTCGTTCAGGAGGGAGGCGGCGTGGCCCGCCGACTTCCGGTCGACCCGGCGCCGCTCGATCGGGATGGCGTTGATCACGAAGGCGAAGAACGCCGCCTTCCACCGCCGGTCGAAGAAGTAGTCGGCGCCCGCCGCCACCACGGTGCGGTGGCGCCACCGGTCGGGAAGGACACTGAGAAGGAGCGGGGTGTCGATATGGCTGGCGTGATTGGCGGCGAAGATCACCGGCTCGTCGAGTTGCTCGAGGCGGTCCAGCCCGTCCACCTTCGGCGCCGCCAGCAGGTGGGCGAGCGGCCTGGTCATGGTCTCGGTGACGACCACCCTTGCCAGCCGGGCGCCGTACCGGCGGGCCCAGGCCGTCTCGTAGTCGACCCCGAGCGTTCGCTTCGCCGGAGGCCGTTCGATCCCGCCGGGCCACGTCGGTGCCGACCAGGGGAACGTGGCCCTGGCCACGGTCGACCTAATGGACATCAGCAATCATCATCGGCGGGCAGTGGAAGTGGGTGATGCTGGGGTCGCGGCCGACGACGTCCTCGGCCATTTCCAGAGCGTCGCGCATGGTGGATGCCCGCTTGAACCCCATGCGGCGCACCGCCTTGGCGTCACCGCCAACGATGATCACCCCACCGGCGTGGTCCATGGCATGGGCGCCCCAGTACCACATGTAGAACGGGTGGACGCCGTGGTAGGCGTAACTCGTCCGGTACAGGTGGCGGTACCAGTCGTCGGTCGCGAACCGCTCCTCGTAGGTCTTTTCGATCTCGATGGGGTCGGTCGTGTCCGCCAGCACCTCCTCGAAAAAGTCGATGTACGACGGGTGGTGGATGGTGTTGAACGCCCACGGCGTGGGGTGGCTGAGGATTACCACCCCACCGGGACGGACGAGAGGCTTCCCCCGGTAGAGGTTGAAGAAATACCCGAGGCCCAGGCACATCACGAGGATCGGGTTCATGATCGAGTTGACGTTGTACGGGCAGATGTAGGGCAATCCGAAGATCACCACGTCGCTTTGCCCATCGACCTCGACGAGTTGCTGGCGGTAGACGTGTTCGGTGGTGAGGGCGTGGACGGCTTCCACCTCGCCGGCCTGCACGCTCGCCATCTTGTGGGGCGCCTTGATGGATTGGAAGATCGTGCGGGCCAGGCGGTCCGGCGTCCGGTCCAGGCTCTTGCTGACGGCCAGGTAGCTGGCCCGGTCCTTGGCGCCCCACTCCCATTCCCGCTTCTGCAGGAACCCGAAGGCAGGGGGGAAGGTGTCGGTGTTCAGGGTGGTCTCGATCTGGAAGATCTTGACCCCGCTGGCGGCGATCAGGCGGCCCATCCGCCAGTTCGACGAGTGCAGCTCGGAACGGGTCTGGTCCATGAAGCTGCGGCTGTGCTGCATGGTGCGCACGTTGTGGTGGTGGCGGAGGCTCTTGTACGACGCCAACCCGGTGGCCACGCTCTTGTGGCCGCCGTCCATGGCGACCAGGTTGATGTTGACGTACACCAACAGGTCCGACTCCGCCGCCCGGCGGCTGATCTCGACGTCCTCGCCATGATCGGTGAGGCCCAGGTGGACCAGCTCCGCCGGGTTCTCGGCGTCGTGCTGCTTCAGCAGGCCGTGCGGGGCGAAGGCGTCATAGATACGGTCCCCGAGGGCGTGGCGGAGCTCGGCAGGCGTCATCCGCCGGTGCAGCGCCAGCGCGCAGATGAGCACCACGTCGTCGACGCCGGCCTCGGCCGCCATGTCGAGGACGGCTTCGATGACCCGTTGCCGGTTGTCGGGCCGCTCCATTGGAGGCAGCGGCAGGGAGATGTCGTCGAAGGCGATCGTCAGCTTCATGCCCGGCTTCAGCAGTGCGGGCAACGGGGCCGTGTCCCCGGCGGGATGCAAGAGGGCGTGGCGGATGGCCTCGTCGGGGTCCTTGAGGGCGGCCACGGGCTCGGGCGGGTAGAGAATGCGGCTGCCCTCGGGGAGCTTGAGGAGGCGGAACCCCTCGCCGTGCCAGCACAAGGTGGCAGGGGTGGAGCGGTCGACCTCGAGGACGAAGCCGGGGCGGGGCATCAGGCTGGTATCTCCTTGCTGGATCGTCGGGGCCCCCGGCGGCGCAGGTCGAACGCGACCTTGGTGGCGCCCCGGTGGCCGGCGTCGGCGGCGTGCTCGATCGCCTCGCGGTAGCGGTCGAGAGGATAGAGGGCGGAAACCAGCCGCTCGAGGCCGGCATCGGCCACCAGCTCGAACGACAGGTCGAAGGTGCGGCGGGCGCCGGCCGTCTCGTCTGGCCCCAGCCGCTCGACGCCGTAGGCGTAGGCCCCGGTGACGGTCACCTCGCGCTGCCACAGCCCGGTCAGGTCGACCTTCACCTCGCCCGGCATTCCCAGCATCACGATGGTCCCGCCCGGTTCCACGACCGAGAGGGCGGACTGCAACGACTGGCTGGAACCGACGCAGTCGAAGACCAGGCTGGCCCCTCCGGTCAGTTGTCCCGAGTCGAGCATGAGCGATCCCGTCCGCCGGCGCACCGCCCGGGCCAGCTCCGCCGGTTCGACGACCGTACAGTCGGCCAGCTCACGAGCCAGTCGGCGCTGCTCCTGGTGCTTGGCCACAACGACGAGGGTTTCGATGTCTGGGCGCCGGCGGCTCACAGCGGCGGCGGTGCACAGCCCGAGGGTGCCCGCCCCGATAATCACCGCCGTCTCGTGGCCCACGCATGAGCGGCCGGCGCCGAGAAGCGCGCCGTGCAGGGCACACGCCGCGGGCTCCACCATGACCGCCGCCCGGTCGCTCATGGCGTCGGGCACGCGGTGCAACTGGCTCTCATGGGCGACCAGTGCGCCGCCCCACCCCCCTCCCGTCGGTTCGCAGAACCCCGTCTGCAGGCCCGGCTTGAGATGGCCGAACGCCACGTTGCGACACAGGTTGGTCCGACCCTCGGCGCAGGACGGGCAGGGTGGGTCGATACCTCGGGCGGCACATCGCAGGACCGGCTCCAGCACGACCCGGGCGTCGTCGTCGAGCCGGCCGACGACTTCGTGGCCGGGGATGAAGGGGAAGCTGACCAGCGGCTCGAAGTACCGCGACGACCGGCCGTCGATGGTTGCCAGGTCACTCCCGCAGATCCCGGAGAGCTGGGGCCGCACCCGGTGCCAGGTGGAGTCGGGGAGCTCGGGTTCCTCCACGTCGGCCAGGCGCAGTGGGCCGACGCGCGCCCCGCTGCCGCTGCGCCATCCCGACGCCACCCGGGCGGCGGCGAACTTCGGAAGGGACCGCTCGAACAGCAGCGCCTTCACGAGTTGGCTCCGACCCGGGCGATGGGCAGCAGAGGCCGAGGTCCCCCGGGGGAGCGCGGCCACTGCTCGACGTGCCAGCCTCGTTTGCGGGCGATGGCGGCCAGTTTGGTTTCGGGGTTCACCGCCACCGGATGACCAACCGCCTCCAGCATGGGCAGGTCGCTGGCGGAGTCGGCATACGCGACCGACTCGCCCAGGTCGATGCCCCATTGGGCGGCGTAGTCGGCCATGAGCATGGCTCGAGCCTCCCCCGTCGGGGGGCCCTCTTCGAGCTCTCCGGTGTACCGCCCGTTCGTGACACCGAGGGTGGCACACATCACGTCGTCGAACAGTGGTCGCAGCGGCTCGATCGCCACATCCAAGGCCCCGGTGATGAGCAGCGTGCGATGGCCGAGGCGCCGATGTTCGCGCACCCGACGGATGCCGGCGGGGAAGGCCTTGGCCAGCAACAGGTCGCTCCACAACTCCCAGGAGTCGTGGCGGAGCCTTTCGACCGGCGCCCCTTCGTACCGGCGGTAAAAGTGGCGGAGAAAGTCGCCGCGGTCCTGACGGTCGAGGGCCAGCAGGCGGGGCGCTTCCCGGATGGTGCGCAGCACTAGACGGACACGGTCCTCCTCGGCCATCCGGCGGGTGGCCAGCCAGGCGTAGGAGTCGACCACGTTCGAGGCGATCAGGGTGTTTTCCAGGTCGAACACCGCCAGTTGTCGTTCCGGCGCCAAAATCGATCGGCGTCCCCGCTCCTCGCGGCTCGGCGCCGGCGCCGTGCGCCGGGAGGGGCCGGCCATGCGCACCCGGGCATGGGCGACCACCGACGGCATATGGGTGTCGCGCACATACATGGGCCACGAAATGCCGGCCGGGTCGAAGAGGAAGTCCCCCCGGTCCGCCTCGGGCAGCCGGGCCCAGAGCTCCAGCAGGTGGTCGACCTGGAACACCGCTTCGGTTTCCGTGTAGGCGCCATACAGCTCGACATAGCCAAGGGCCCGTTCGGCTTCGCTGCGCTTCTCCTCCAGCCGGGCCGACAGGTCGGCCTGGCGACCCCGTAATGGCAGCGACTGGAGCCCGTGCTCGGCCGCCGACAGCGCTTTGGTCGCCCGGGCCAGCTGTCGCTGCACCCGGCCACGTCCCGGGTACGACCACTCGGGCACCACGATGGGCTGGCCGTTGGAGTCGGCCAGGGGATGCTCGCCGAACCAGTTGCGCACCAACTCGACCAACTGGCGGTAGCGCAACGGGTTGCGGCCGCCGGACGCCACCTGGAACACCTCCGGAGGCTCACCCGCGGCCGGCCCGCCGACTGCGGCCACGGCGATGATGGCCGCCACGACCAGGTCGACCGGGATCACGTCGACCACCCCCTCGGGCAGTCCCGGAAACTCCTTCAGCAGGCCCCGGCCCAGGCTGATGATGACCGGCTCGGCCATGCGGAAACCGCGAATCCATCCCGCCACCGGCTCCGCCAGCGCCGACTCGATGATCGACGGGCGGACGATTGAGACCCGCAGGTCGCCCCGGGACTCCATCAGGGCCCGCTCGCCCAAGGCCTTGGTATAGGCGTAGGCGTCCGGCCAGCCAAGGGCCCGCGCCCGGGCCTTGCCGGCGATGATCAGCCGGTCCTTGACCCACTCCTGGCGAAGCTTCTCCGCCTTGGCGGAAAGGACCGGCGTGCCGGCCGCGCCCAGCTCGGCCCGGGCCGCCTTGGCAAAGCGCTTCAGCAGCTCGGGCTGGCGGCTCTCGGCGTCGCTGTCGGCCCGCACCCGGCGAGCCGCCTCCACCTCGGGGCGCCACTCCACCTCGGTCGCAAAGGGGGTATCGGGCAGCAGGGCCTCCGGTGCCCGGCCCCGGCGGGTACCGGCGACGTAGGCCGTGGACACCGCGATCAGGTGGGGCGCCGGCGGGCCCTCGCCTCCCCCGGATCGCCCGGCCCGGAGACGGTTGAGCACCTCGGCCACCCGGCTGGCGCCGAGCAGGTTGACCTCGACCGCGCTGTCGAGCGGGGCATCGAAGCTGACTGCCGCCGCCGAATGCACCACCGTCGAGCAGCTGGCCAGGATGGCCTCACCCTCGGCGTCCAGGCCGAGGCCGTCGGTCCCGACGTCGCCGACCACGGGGATGACACGCCGCGCGGTGACGGCGTCGAACTCCGCCCCGAGTTCCGAGCGCAGCCGGTCGAAGCAGTCGTTGCGCAGAATCTCCCGGCGGACCCGTTCCGCCACCCCGCGCCGCCCCGGACGAACCAGGAGAACCAGCTCGCAGTCCGGGACCTGGCGCAGCAAACGCTCCACCAGCGCCGTGCCGAGAAAGCCGGTCGCGCCCGTGATGGCGATGCGTCGCCCGGCGAGTTCTTCACGGATCATCCTTAGTATCTACCATTTGGTAGATGACTGGCGCCAGCACTCGTGACCGTGTGGTTGACGCCGCCGTGGTCGCCTTCGGCTCCCGAGGCTACGACGCCACCAGCCTCGATGCCCTGGCTGCGGAGCTCGGCGTCCGCAAGCAGACCATCCTTTATTACTGTCCGTCCAAGGAGGCGTTGCTCGACGCCGCCATCGATCGGGCGGCGGCGGAGCTGTCCGTCGTTCTCGAGGAGGCACTGGCCGGGGCGGGCAGTGGGTGGGCGCGGATCGAGGCGGTCGTGCGGTCCGTGTTCCGACTGGCGGCCCGCCGGCCCGAGCTGCTCGGCCTGCTGCGGGAAGCCAGCCGGCTCGGTCCCCCCGCCGCCACCCGGCTCACCGCCGCCCTCGGCCCGCTTATCGATCGAGCGGCGTCGTTCCTCGAGGCCGAGATGGACGCCGGGTCCATGCGCCGGCACGACCCCCGGTTGCTGCTCCTGGCGGCGTACTCGGCGGTCATCGGCGTGGCCACCGAGGTCGAAGTGCTGCGCGCCCTCGGGTACGAGCCGACGGCCCGGTCGCTGGTGCGGCGCCGGCGGGAGCTGCTGTCGTTCCTCCGTTCCGCCCTGGTGGCGGAGTAACCGGGGCCGGCGGCGGCGCCCCGGCGGTCGGCGACCGGCGGGGAAGGCGGGGTGGCGGCCGACGCCGTGGGGCCGCCGGCGGCGAAGGCGGGGTGCCGGCGGGGCCGTGGGGCGACCTTGTGGCGAGTTGTGCCGTCGGGCGGCGCACGTTGTTGCCACGAGGTCGGAGTGGCGCCGGGAAGGCGGCGCCGTAGGGCGACCTTGTGGCGAGTTGTGCCGTCGGGCGGCGCACGTTGTTGCCACGAGGTCGGGGGTGGCGCCGGGAAGGCGGGGCCGTAGGGCGACCTTGTGGTGAGTTGTGCTGCCCGGCGGCGCACGTTGTCGCCACAAGGTCGGGGGCGCCGGCCAGCGCCGGCCGCACGCCGCCGCCGCCCGCCCGCCGGCTGCCCGCCCCCGCCGCCGGCTGCCGGCGATGGGCGGCTGGGAGGGTCAGCGGGTCGTTTCGGGAGGCGCCGGCGGCCGGGGTCGGGCCTTGGGTTTCGGCGGGGTGTAGCGCCGGTTCGGAGGCGGGGTTTTAACTGCGGCCGCCGGCGTGGCGACACCGCCCCGCCGGCGTTGGGCCCGGGCGGCGGCACGAGCGGTCGCCGCCTCCCGACGCTGCGCTGCGGTCATCGGCGCCTGGGCCCGTCGGGCCTTGCCCTGCGCGCTGCTCGTCCGCATCATCAAGAAGCCGCCGTAGATGAGCAGGACAATCTCGAAGGGCACGAAATTGTTGGCCACGGTGAAGCCGGTCAGGAAGGCGCCGGCGGCGGCCAGGATCCGATGACCCTTGCGGACCGCCAGGGTGAGAACGGCAGTGGTCACCAAGCCGATGAGGCCGACAATCGGCTGATGGCCGATGGTGGCGGCCGACACCGACCCCGCGGCGGCCACGCCGGCGAGCACGTAACCCACCTGCTGCTCGAGGCGCAGCATCTGGGTGGGCTTCGGCTCGATCGATTCGGAGTCCTCGGCCTGATCCCGGTCTTGATCGGAATCGCTCACGGCGCGTCGGGGCCGGGGCCCTCCGGCGTTGGGGCATCCTGGCCCGACTCGGGGGCGGAGGCGGTCCGGGGAGAGGAGGCCGGTGGGGAAACCGACGCCGGCGACATGAGCCACGGGCGGATCCGGACCACGTTGGCGGAGGGGTGGATGCCGCCGAGGTCCGCCTCGACCGGCAGGTCAGCGGGCGGCTCGCCGGAGGACTGGACGATGATGGCCGCTTCCTCGCGCTGCGGTTCCAGTACCTGTTTCAGCCCGAGGCCGATGCCGGTCAGGATGGCCCCGGCCACGCTGCGCCGGCGCCACGACTCGACTCGGGGCGGAAGGGCGGTATGGACCTCGCCATCGGCGTCGGCCGCCGGGTCGAGATGCAGCTCCATGCCGTCGACCTCGACGATGCGCCGCTCCTCGCCCTCCTCCACCCTTGTCACGGTAGCCGGAGCAACGGGCAAAGCGTTCAGTGGGCGCAGATCAGATCTTCGAACAGGGCCAGGTGCTCGTTGACCATACGGGTCGTATTGAAGTACTCGGTGACCGAGGCCCGGCAGGCGGTGCGGTCGAGCTGGTCGACCTGGCCGATCCGCTCTGCCATGTCGACTTCGTCGTGGCACAAGAAGCCGGTCCGGCCGTCCTCCACGATTTCGGGGGCGGCACCCTCCGGGAAGGCCAGGACCGGTGTGCCACAGGCGAGCGACTCGACCATGACCAGTCCGAACGGTTCGGCCCAACGGATGGGGTTGAGCAAGGCCCGGGCGCCCGCCAGCAGGCGCACTTTTTCCTCGTGCTCCACCTCGCCCAGATACACGACGTCCTCGTTGAGCGACGGCTTGACGAGCGTGTCGAAGTACTCGACCTCGCGCGACTCCCGCATCTTGGCGGCGACCAGGAGCGGGACGCCGGCTTTGCGCGCCGCCTCGACGGCGCGATGCGCCCCTTTCTCGGGTGCCATGCGGCCGAGGAACAGGAAATAGCCGCCGTCGCCGGCGCCGACGGGGAACATGTGGGGATCGACGCCGTGATGGATGACCCGGGCGATCCGGAGGTCGGCGACGTGGCGGCGCTGGGCGTGGGAGATGGCGATGATCGGTACCCGCTCGGCGATCCGGCGGTAGATGTCGGCCAACTCCTCGTTGAACGGCCCGTGGACGGTGGTGACGACTCGTACATCGGGGTACCGCTCGGAGTAGACCGGCCCAATGATGGTGTGGTCGTGGACGACGTCGAAGTCTCCGACCGCGTCGTAGGCGTTCATGACATGACGAAGTTCGGGGACAGCGGCCCCGATGCGGTGTCCTTCGGCTTGCTCGAGGACCCACCGGGTGGTGACGGCCGAGGCGGAGTCGCCGGTGGCGAAGAGCACGACCTCGTGACCCGCCTGTTGGAAGCCGGTTGCCAGTTCGTCGACGACGAGCTCGATCCCGCCGTACAGCTTGGGTGGGATGGGAGCCCACGGGGGGGCGATGACTGCGATACGCATGGAACGATCTAAGCATGGCGTCTCGGCCCCGAAGTCCACGCGTTCTCGGGGTACCTCGAGACCTTCCCGTGCGTCACCAACCCGGGGGAGGTGGGCCGCAGCGGCGCTCCCTAGCCTTTGCCGGATGCTCACCGATGCTGGACCCACACCCGAGGATGAGGACGCCGCCTGGTCCGACCGGATGGCCTCGCTGGCCCTCCCTCTCCTCGACGCGGCCACCGTTGCCGCGGCGCGCTGCCACGCGTGGATCGGACGGGGCGACAAGAACGCCGCCGACCATGCGGCGGTGGAGGCCATGCGGGCCCACCTGTCCACCGTGCCTGGCCACGGCGTCGTGGTCATCGGCGAGGGGGAAAAGGACGACGCCCCGATGCTGTTCGCCGGCGAGGAAATCGGCTGCGGTCGCGGGCCCGAGTTCGACCTGGCCGTGGATCCGCTGGAGGGCACCAACCTCTGCGCCCGGGGGTGGCCGGGGGCCATCACCGTGTTAGCGGCCGCCCCTCGCCACACCTTTGCGCCCATCGTGGGCTTCTACATGGACAAGCTGGTCGTCGGTCCGAGGGCGCATGGGGCCATCGACATCGAGGCGCCGATCGAGGACAACCTGACCTCGGTCGCGGCCGCCCTCGGCGTGCGGGTGCCGTCACTGAAGGTCGCGGTCCTGGCCAAGCCTCGCCACGTCGAACTCATCGCCCGCATCCGCGCCACCGGCGCCGGCGTGGTGGAGATTCCCGACGGTGACGTGATGGCGGGCTTGGCGTCGCTGGTGCCGGGGGGCGGCATCGACCTGTCGGCAGGGATCGGCGGGGCGCCGGAGGGCGTGATCACGGCGTGCGCGGTGCGGCTGCTCGGCGGCGACATGCAGGGCACGCCGGCGCCCCAGAGCGAGGAAGAGCGCCAGATGGTCGAGGCGGCGGGCGAGCTCGGCCGGGTATTCGCCCTGGACGATCTCTCCGAGTCCGACGACGGCATCTTCGTGGCCAGCGGGGTGACCGGGTCGACGGCCCTCCCCGGCGTCACCGTGACACCCGACGGTTTCCACGTGCAGAGCGTGCTCATTACCCGAGACCAGGGTCTGCTGCGCATCGGCGCCAACGTCCCGGAATAGCGAGCGCCTCAGCCGGCGGGTGGCGCCGGCGTCTTCTTGAGCGGCGCCGGCCGGC
The DNA here is from genome assembly GCA_036264135.1 of Acidimicrobiales bacterium. GTDB lineage: Bacteria > Actinomycetota > Acidimicrobiia > Acidimicrobiales > Palsa-688 > DATARN01. Next base: position 39,518 of record DATARN010000008.1, on the reverse strand, counting down.
TGAATCCCCAGCGGACGCCGCCGGGGCCCATGGCCTTGCCGCCGAAGCGCTCGGCGCTCGACTCGAAATCCGAGCCGCCGCGGCCCTCGGAGTCGTAGGGCTCCTCCAGGATGGTTCGTTGCGTCGACCAGTCGACGTCGACCCGGACCCGCCGGCCGGCGTCGTCGATCTCGGCGATCGTGCCGTCGGCTACGTCGCCGGTGTACCCCTCGATGACCATGGCTTCCGCCCCCTCGGTGACGGGACCGACCAGTTGGTCGATGGGGACCCACGACGGCGCTTCGGGGTCGTCAACGTCCTTGGTGATGGTGACTACGACCAGCATGCGTGCACCTCGCTTTCCGGCGGGCCGAGCGGCCGCCATTCCGGCGCCTCGCAGCATCTCTGCGATGGCGCCTCAGAGCATCTCTGCGGCGGTAGGGGAGTCGTCGTGTTTTCCCGAGGTAACCCGGTCCCAGATGAGGTTCTCGATCTTGGCGCGGTCGTGGGGGCGGAAATGGCGCCGGCAACCGAAGGGCAGCCGCTTCAACGGCAGGCACAGGATGTCGCAGGCCACTTCCAGCGCCCCGTCGTACTCGTCGAGGACGGCTGACCACTCGGCCGTCTTGGTCTCCCAGGTCTCGTCCTGGTCGGTGTACCACTCGATGATCTCGCGTAGGCGGCCGAGCTCGGCCATGACGACCGCGACCTTCAGGTCCTCGCGGGGGTAGGCCAGCAGCGCCGGCTCCATTTCGTATCGGGTGGCCAGCGTCATCGCCTTGTCGTAGAAGAGCCGCGACTCCTCCTCGAACTCGCTGCCTTCCGCCGTCGCCAGCAGGGCCCGCACCTTGAGGAGAATGGCCAGCTCCTCTTTTTCCGCCTGGGCGGCGGCCAGCTCGGCTTCCCGGGTGGCCTGCTCCTCGTGCGTGCCGCTACGTGTGGTGATGGGTGCTCGCCTCCGTCGCTGGCAGTCTTACATCCCGGGTTTGGGTGATCTTGCCCGATGACCACAGCTTGGCGGGGGCGCTGCCGCCCAGCCGGCGGTACACGAACCGCTCGATGCGGTCCCGACCGACGGCGTCGATGGACGTGAATGCCATGCGGAGCTGGACCGGCCCTTCGGGCTGGGGGAGCGCCTGCACCACCCGGCCGAGCGCCAGGACGGGGTCGCCGCCGGGGGCGGGGATGGCCAGGGCCAGTTCGGCGCCCACCACCAGTGAGGGGTGGGCGGCGATGACCATCATCAGCCCGCCGCCGCCCAGGTTGCGCACCTCGCCGGGGGCGGCGCGGAAGGTCATGGCCGGGCGGTCGAGCAGGGCGCAGGCGATCTCGACTTCGACGTCGGAGCGGACGTAACGGCGGCGTTGGGTCGTCGAGACCCGGGTCGGCGCCAGGACCCGCACGAGAACGGCAACGTTTTCCCCGCCTTCCGTCGCCCACGGCGCCGGCACCGCCGAAACCACTTCGCTGACGAATTGGCAGAACCCCGAATGGTCGCCGTAGCTGGCCCGCACCCTGGTGCCGGCCGGGAACGCGTCGGCGGCCCCCGTCTCGGCCACGAGGATCACGCCCCGTTCGCTGAAGGACGACATGCGGCACATCAACGTCACCGGAGGGTCGCTGTCCTGGACCTCGAGCTCCACCCGCTCGGGGAAGACTTCGGCCGGCAGATCGCTCATGGGTGCAATTATGGCCAGGTTCTGTATATGGGTGTGAAAGACACCCATTTACAGGGTGGCGCCGATCCCCTAGACAACCCCGTGGCGCACCATGCGCCGTCCACTAAAACCGCGGGAGGCAATGCGGTATGGCATCTGCGCTGGACGAGACGGTGATCCACATCTTGTGGATCAATGCAGGGCTCAGCTGTGACGGCGACTCGGTCGCCCTCACCTCGGCGACCCAGCCCAGCATTGAAGAAATTGCACTAGGAGCTCTGCCGGGGCTGCCGAAGATCGCAGTTCACTGGCCGCTCATCGACTTCGAGTGCGGACCCGTCGGTGGGGCGGACGACTTCATCGAGTGGTTCTTTATGGCGGAGCGAGGCGAGTTGGAGCCCTTCGTGCTGGTCATTGAGGGGTCCATCCCCAACGAGGCCATCAAGAAGGAGGGTTACTGGTGCGGGTTCGGGAACAACCCGGCCACCGATCAGCCCATGACGACGAGCGAGTGGCTTGACCGCCTGGCCCCGAAGGCGACGGCCGTGCTGGCCGTCGGCACCTGCGCCACCTACGGCGGCATCCACGCCATGTCGGGCAATCCCACCGGGGCCATGGGCGTGGCCGACTATCTGGGATGGGGCTGGAAGTCCAAGGCCGGCCTGCCGATCGTGAACGTGCCGGGCTGCCCGATCCACCCCGACAACCTGGCGGAGACGATCCTCTATCTGCTCTACCAGGCCACCGGCCAGGCGCCCATGATCCCCCTCGACGACGCCCTCCGGCCGCTGTGGCTGTTCGGCAACACCGTGCACGAGGGTTGCGATCGGGCCGGTTACTACGAGCAGGGCGACTTCGCCGACGAGTACGGCTCGCCCAAGTGCATCGTCAAGCTCGGCTGCTGGGGACCGGTGGTCAAGTGCAACGTCCCCAAGCGGGGCTGGACGAACGGTGTGGGCGGATGCCCCAACGTCGGTGGTATCTGCATCGGCTGCACGATGCCCGGCTTCCCGGACAAGTTCATGCCGTTCATGGACGAACCCCCCGGTGCCAGGGTCTCGACCGCGGCCAGCGGCGTGTATGGCGGTGCCATCCGCGGTTTGCGGCGGATCACCGGGAAGACCGTGGACGAGGAGCCGAAATGGCGTACGCCCGGCAAGAAGCTCCTTACCGGCTACAAGGGCGAGTGGAGGTAATCAAGCATGCCTACTAGGACACAACAGGCCACCGGGCTGGTCGAGATGGCGTGGGATCCCATTACCCGCATCGTCGGCAGCCTGGGGATTTACACCAAGATCGACTTCGGTCGCGGGCGTGTCGTCGATTGCCACTCGACATCGTCGATCTTCCGCGGCTACAGCATCTTCATGAAGGGCAAGGACCCGCGCGACGCCCACTTCATCACCAGCCGCATTTGCGGCATCTGCGGCGACAATCACTGCGAAGTGTCGACGTGGACGCAGAACATGGCGTACGGCGTCGTTCCTCCGCACCTGGGCGAGTGGGTGTCAAACCTCGGCGAGGCCGCCGAGTACATGTTCGACCACAACATCTTCCAGGAGAACCTGGTGGGTGTCGACTTCTGCGAGAAGATGGTCGCCGAGACCAACCCGGGTGTCCTCGACCTGGCCAACCGGACGCCGGCACCCAACGCCGAGCACCACGGCTACCAGTACATCGGCGACATCATGCGCTCCCTCAACCCGTTCTCGGGCGAGTTCTACCGGGAGGCGCTGGCGGTCAGCCGGTGGACCCGTGAAATGTTCTGCCTTATGGAAGGTCGCCACGTTCACCCCTCGACCCTCTACCCGGGCGGTAACGGCACCACCGCGACCATTCAGCTCTTCACCGACTACTACGCCCGGCTGATGCGTTATGCCGAGTTCATGAAGCGGGTCGTGCCCATGCACGAAGACCTCTTCCTGTTCTTCTACGAGGCCATGCCCGGCTACGAAGAGGTGGGTCGTCGCCGCATCCTGACCGGTTGCTGGGGCTCGTTCCAGGACCCCGATGTGTGCGACTTCAACTACCGCAACATGACCGAGTGGGGCCGGGCCATGTTCGTCACGCCCGGCATCGTCGTCGACGGCAAGCTGGTGACCAACGACCTGGTGGACATCAACCTCGGTATCCGCATCCTTCTCGGCCACTCGTTCTACGACGACTGGGAAGGCCAGGAGATGTACGTCACCAAGGATCCTTTGGGCAACCCGGTCGATCGCCGGCACCCGTGGAACCAGCACACCATTCCCCAGCCCCAGAAGCGCGACTTCGACGGCAATTACAGCTGGGTCATGTCGCCTCGGTGGTTCGACGGCCGGGACCACCTGGCCCTCGACACCGGCGGCGGCCCGCTGGCTCGTCTGTTCGCCGTCGCCCTCTCGGGTCTGGTGGACATCGGCTACATCAAGGCGACCGGCCACAGCATCGAGTTCCACCTGCCGCGCACGGCACTGAAGCCGGCACAGGACTTCGTGTGGGAGGTTCCGAAGTGGTCGAACGCCATCGAGCGTGACCGAGCCCGTTCGTACTTCCAGCTGTACGCCTGCTGCAGCGCCCTGCACTTCATGGACAAGGCGCTGGCCGAGGTACGCGCCGGCCACACCAAGACGTGGTCTCCGTTCACGGTTCCCGACGAGGCCATCGGCTGCGGGTTCATCGAGGCGGTCCGCGGCGTGCTCTCCCACCACATGGTCATCCGGGGCGGCAAGATCGCCAACTACCACCCGTACCCGCCGACCCCCTGGAACGCCAACCCGCGCGACAGCTACGGCACTCCTGGACCCTACGAGGATGCGGTCATGAACACCCCCATCTTCGAGGAGAACAGCTTGGAGAACTTCAAGGGCATCGACATCATGCGTGCGGTCCGGTCGTTCGATCCCTGCTTGCCGTGCGGCGTCCACATGTACCTCGGCAAGGGCAAGGTGCTGAAGCGGTCGCACTCGCCCTCGGCGGTCGCCGAGGACTGCAGCCTCCAAGTGGGGTAACGAGAAGTAGCATCGGGGTTCCCGGCGTGTCCTGCGCCGGGAACCCGGCATGTTCTGTACGCGGTTGGTGCGACGAACTTTTGACCCCGGAGGGGGGCCCATGGCCGAGAAGAAGAACCTCCGGGCCGTTGGTGATCGGATCGAGCAGCTGCTCGACGAGTTGCGAGCAGCCGCTGATCCGCGCATATACGGCCAGGCTGAAGAGATGTTGGGCCTGGTCACCGATTTGTATGGCGGTGGCTTGGCCCGGATTGCGGAAATTGTGGGGGAGGAGGACCCGGCAATGCTGGACCGGCTCGCCGGCGATGAGCTCGTGTCGAGCCTGCTGCTCGTGCACGGGCTGCACCCCGAGGACCTGGCGACCCGGGTGGGCCGGGCCCTTGAGGGCGTCCGGCCGATGCTGGCCAGCCACGGGGGCGACGTCGAGTTGCTCGATATCGATGTTCAAGCCGGGGCCGTGCACCTCAACCTGCTCGGAAGCTGCCACGGCTGCCCATCGTCAACGGTGACACTGCGCTTGGCGGTAGAGACGGCGATCGCCGAGGCGGCCCCCGAGATCGTCATCATCGACGTCGAGCAGCCCCACGAAGAGGTGGCGGCGCCCGGTTCCGCCGTCCCCATCACGCTCGGGACGAAAACGGCGAGCTACGAAGAATGCCCGGCGGAACTCGTGCCGGAGTTGGCGCCGCGGTGAGCAACCGGCGATGAGTGACACCAACGAGTATCCCCGCGAGCCCCTGAAGGTGCTGGAACGCATCCGGGAGCGCACCGTTGCCCGCCGGCCCCGCCCCGGTGAGGTCTGCGAGCTGTGCGGGGAGCCCATTCCCGACGAGCATGGCCACCTCGCCGATCTGAAGTCCCGCAACCTGCTGTGCGCCTGCCGCCCCTGCTACCTCCTGTTCCAGGCCAAGGGGGCGGGCGGCAGCCACTACCAGGCGGTTCCCGACCGCTTTCTGTACTTCGAGGACTTCTCGCTGTCGGCGGCGCAGTGGGACTCACTGCAGATCCCGGTGAGCACGGCCTTTTTCTTCGTGAACTCCGAACTCGATCGGGTGGCGGCGTTCTATCCGAGCCCGGCGGGGGCCACAGAGTCGCTGCTGTCCCTCGACACCTGGCAGGACGTCGTCGACGCCAATCCGGAACTGGCCACGATCCTGCCCGACGTGGAGGCCTTCTTGGTGCACAAGGACCGGGCCGGCCAGAACCCGCAGTGCTTCCTCGTGCCCATTGACGCCTGCTATGAGTTGGTCGGGGAGATGCGCCGGCTGTGGCGGGGCTTCGACGGCGGCAAGGAAGCGAACGAGGCGATGGACGCCTTCTTCCACCGAGTCCGGGCGAAGGCCAAGCGACCCTGATGAGTTCGTTGGATTTCGAGGTTCTCGCCGCCCACGCCCAGAACTACGCCGCCGTTCCCACCATCATATTCACGATCCGGGTCACCGAGGCGTCGGGCGCCTATGTCCACGCCTGCGCCCTGCGAGCCCAGATCATGATCGAGCCGCAGAAGCGCAATTACCGCGCCGACGAGCACGACCGGCTCTACGAGCTGTTCGACGACCCGAAGCGCTGGGGGGACACGCTGAAGCCGTTCCTCTGGACGCACACCGGCATCGTCGTTCCGCGCTTTGAGGGCACGACCGAGATCGAATTGCCGATGATGTGCACCTACGACTTCGAAGTGGCGGGCAACAAGTATCTCCACAACGTTCGCGACGGAGACATCCCGCTGCAGTTCCTGTTCGCCGGGACGTTCTTCACCAGCGGGGACAACGGGTTTGCCGCCGAGCCCATCGGGTGGAACAAGGACCGGGCGTTCAAGATGCCGGCCAAGATTTGGCACGACGCCATGGACATGTACTTCCCGAATAGCGGTTGGATCCGGGCGCACCGGGAAACAATTGATTTGCTGACCAGGTACAAGGTGAAGAACGCCCTCCCGACGTGGGAGGACACCATCGAGTCCCTCCTGAAGCAGGCCGGGGAGGACGTATGAGCAGCAGCGCCGTGACGGAGGAGATGGCACGGCGGTTCGCCACCGCCGGCGGGGTGGCTGACGCGGTGCTCTACGAGGGGTACATCCTCTACCCGTACCACGCCACCAACGGCAAGAACAGTGGCGGTGTCCGTTTCCAGTGGGGCGTGCTGGTGCCGCCGGCGTGGCTGGCCGTCGACTCCTGTGAGCGCGCCCTGATGCGCACCGAGCTCGTCGTCGACCCCGGCGACGAGCCCCGCCTGGCCGTGCGCCTGCGGTTCCTGCAGCTGCAGCACCGGGCCCTGGAGGCCGCCGGTGCCGACGGCGAGTTCACCCGGACCGACAAGCTGGTGGTTGGGGACCGGATGTGGATGGAGTGGGATGAGGCCATCGAGCGGGAGGTCGACGTGCCGCTCCTGGCCCTGCTGCCGGTTGCCCAGGCCGCCAGCACGGTCACCCTGGAGTTCGCCGCCCGCGAAGAGACCGAGATCGTCACCGAGGTGGCCGGCGATGCCAGCAGCCCGGTGCGGGGCCGCATCGTGCGCCGCAGCGAACATGTCAGCGCCGTCGCCCGGGTGACGACCGAGTGGGCCGCCGGGCCTGGCGTGTTGCTGAAGGTCCGCATCGAGGTGGAGAACACCACACCCTGGACGTTGAGCGGGGGCCGCGAGGAGGCCATGCGCCGCTCCCTTATCGCGGTGAATACGCTGGCCGCTTTGGAGGAGGGGGCGTTCTGCTCGCTCTTCGACCCGCCCGAACACGCCGCCGAGGCGGTGGCGGGATGCCAGAGCATCGCGTCGTACGCCGTGCTGGTGGGCCAGCCGGGGGCCACCGACCTGGTGCTGGCGTCGCCGATCATCCTGTACGACTACCCGGCCATCGCCCCGGAGAGCGACGGCGACTTCCACGACGGCTGCGAGATCGACGAGATCCTGGCGCTGCGGGTCCTCACCTTGACCGAGGAGGAGAAGGCCGAGGCCCGAGGCACCGATCCCCGCTCCCGGGCCATCATCGACCGCTGCGACAACATGGCCGCGGGAGCTTGGGACAAGCTGCACGGCACCATGCGCGATATCCGCAGCCTCGAGCCGCAGGGTGACCGCATCGACCCGACCGATCCCGAGCCGGTGCCATGGCTGGACCCGGTGATCGATGCCACCTTCGATCCCTGGAACGACACTGAGTTCATCCAGGGCGTGGAAGTGGGCAAGGGGTCGCGAGTGCGATTGCGGCCCAGCCACCGGGCGGATGTCCACGACATCTTCCTGGCCGGCATGACGGCGACGGTGGCGGGCATCTTCCACGACGTGGACGGTGGCTTCCACGTGGCGGTGACCGTCGACGGCGACCCGGCCACGGAGATCTACGAGTTTCAGGGCCGGTTCTATTACTTCCATCCCGACGAGATCGAGCCACTGTCGCCGGAGGAAGCCAACGCCCTCGGGCAGGCCGAGCAGATCGCCAGTGCCGGGCGCCAGGTGGACGCCGCCCGGCTGGCCGAGCGGGGCTGGGACGTCGAGTTCCCGACCATCGTGGGGGACGGCGCCGGCGGAGGGGAAAGGGGGCCGGGTGGCACCCCGGCCGCCCGTGGCGGCGAGGTTTCCCCATGAGGCCCCGAATCATGTGCGCCGGGATCGGGAATGTGTTTTTCCGCGATGACGGCTTCGGCGTCGAGGTGGCCAATCGGTTGACCCGGGTGCCGCTGCCCGACGGTGTGCGAGTCGAGGACTATGGCATTCGTGGCGTGCACCTGGCGTACGACCTGATGGAGGGGTTCGACGCACTGGTGATCATCGATGCCATGTCGATTGGTGAAGAGCCGCCGGGCACGGTCGTCGTTCTCGAGCCGGACGCGCCGCCGCCACGATCCGAGGTCGACGGTGACCCTGTTCCGGTGATGGACGCCCACACCATGAGCCCGCTTGTGGTGCTGGGCACGCTGGCCAACCTCGGTGGTTCCGTCGACCGGGTTCTGGTCGTCGGATGCCAGCCGGCGACTACCGAGGAAGGGATGGGCCTCTCGGAACCGGTGGCTTCGGCCGTCGACCGAGCGGTAGAGATGGTGAGCGAGCTGCTCACTGAACTGGTGGGCGACCTGCTCACCGATGCATGCCAACCTGCTGGAAGGGAGACCAGATCAACATGATTCAGCGTGTGTTCTTGTCGTTGTTGTTCGCGGTGCTCGCGGCCGTGGTCGTGAAGTCGCTGCCCGACATCGCTCGGTACCTCAAGATCCGGGAGATGTGACGGATCGTCATGTGCCTAGGGATACCCGGTCAGGTCACTGAGTTACTCGATCACGAGCATCTGGCCCGCGTTGACGTCGCCGGTGTCGGCCGGGTCATAAATATTGGGTTGCTGGAGGACGAGAAGATCGTCCCCGGCGACTGGGTCCTCATCCACGTGGGCTTTGCCATGTCCAAGATTGACGAAGAAGAAGCGGAACAGGCGATGGCCGCGCTGGCAATGATGGGCGAGGCATACACCGACGAGATGACGGCGATGTCGTCATCGAGTGTCACGACCAATACAGGAGGAGAGGCATGGCAGCGATAGTGGGGCTGGTCATCGGCTACGTGCTGGGCACCCGAGCCGGGGACAAGGGGCACAGGGAGCTCACCGAATCGTGGCACACGATCACCACATCCCAGGCGTTCCGGGACATGCTCGGAGGGCTGTTCGCACTCGTCGGGGAGTTCCTGTCGAGCGGTCGCAAGGCGTTGGCCCAGAAGCTCGACACCCCCGACATCGACGCTCGCTCCCGACAGCTCGAGCCGGCGGCGTAGGGGCCAGCCGGCGGGAGCACCTACCCGCACGATGGAGAGGAGCAGGAACGTGGAAGTTCTGGCAGGGTTTGTGCTGGGGTATCTCCTCGGCAGCGAGGCCGGTGGCCAAAGTGTGTCGGTCCTGAAGGATGCCTTCGGGTCCGTCGCCGACGCCGATGAGATCCGATCGGTGATTTCCGGGGGAATGGCTCAGGCGGAGGGGCTGTTCAGCGGGCTCTTCAGCGGCGGCGGATCAGTGAAGAGCGCCATTACCGATATGGCCTCCTCGGAGGAGGTCAAGGGCATCGTGACCACCGGGCTGGCGACGGCCCAGGGGTTGGTCTTCGATCTGATCGGGCGGGGCAAGGATCTCGTTTCACAGCAACGGGGCAACGGGCTCCGGCTGGTTATCTGACGGAAGGCGAGGGAGAGCGGAAATGGCCGACATCTTCGAGACTGTCATTGGAATGGCCGAACCGGCGCTGAAGATGGTCGGCGGCTTGGTGTCAGAGGTGCAGGCGACGGTGCAGAAGGTGATCAACAACGCGGTAGCCGAGGCGCTGAAGGCATCCGGTGTAGGTGCCGGTGCCGGCGGCGGTGCCAGCGCCGGCGGGGTGGCGGCAACCGTCCCGGATTCGTCGTCGGCTCCGCCGCCCGCGGCCAGTCGGGTTCGCCCCCTGCGGGCCCCCGGTCGCTGACTCGGTTCGACCGTTTGCGGCCCCCGTCGCTCCTGCCGGGGGAGAAGGACAGCACCACCTGAGTTGTCGATGACGTTGCCTGTGGCCTGATCGGAGGACGACCGCCGATCAGGCCGCTTCGCGTCCGTTCTGTCCGCCTTGCCGGTCACAGTTAGCCATATGCCTATGGATAGCTAGAGAATCGGTATTAGACAGGTTAAGCGGGATGGGCAAGTATGGAGAGAGAAACGACAGGCGCAGTTCAGCCATTCGACCCAGGGAGGCTTCATGGCAGATGGCGGCGGTAACGGCAAGCAGGGCCAGCAACAGCTGGAGGGCGAGAAGCGGTGGGGCGCGGGCGTCATTCCTTACGCCAAGATGGGGTACTGGGAGCCGGACTACGTCCCCAAGGACACCGACATCCTCTCCGCCCACCGGATCACCCCGCAGAACGGCGTGGATCCCGTCGAGGCGGCGGCCGCCGTCGCCGGGGAGTCCTCGACCGCCACGTGGACCGTGGTGTGGACGGACCGGTTGACCAACTTCAAGCAGTACCAGGCCAAGGCCTACAAGGTCGAGAAGGTGCCGGGCGACAACAACCAGTACATCGCCTACATCGCCCACGACATCGACCTGTTCGAGGAAGGCTCGATCCCCAACCTCACGGCGTCGATCATCGGGAACGTCTTCGGCTTCAAGGCTCTCAAGGCGCTCCGCCTCGAGGATCAGCGCATTCCGAAGGCGTACATGAAGACCTTCCAGGGCCCCGCCCACGGGATCGTCATGGAGCGGGAGTACCTCAACAAGTTCGGCCGCCCCTTGCTGGGGGCGACGGTCAAGCCCAAGTTGGGCCTCTCGGCCAAGAACTACGGCCGAGTGGTGTACGAGGCGCTCAAGGGCGGGCTCGACTTCACCAAGGACGACGAGAACATCAACAGCCAGCCGTTCATGCGCTGGCGGGACCGGTTCCTGTACTCCATCGAGGCCGTGAACCGGGCCAACGAGATGACCGGCGAGATCAAGGGTCACTACATGAACGTGACCGCGCCGACCATGGAGGAGATGTACCAGCGGGCGGAGTTCGCCAAGGAGCTGGGCAGCCCGATCATCATGATCGACTTGATCGTCGGCTACACCGCCATGCACTCCATGGCCAAGTGGGCACGGAACAACGGCATGCTGCTCCACCTGCACCGGGCCGGTCACGGCACCTACACCCGCCAGAAGAGCCACGGCGTCAGCTTCCGGGTCATCGCCAAGTGGGTCCGCATGATCGGCGTCGACCACGTCCACGCCGGCACGGTGGTTGGCAAGCTGGAGGGTGACCCGAACATGATCGCCGGGTACTACGACACCCTGCGGCTCAACAACGTGCCCGAAGACCCGATGAAGGGCATCTACTTCGACCAGGACTGGATGTCGCTGGCGGGCTGCATGCCGGTGGCCTCGGGCGGCATCCACGCCGGCCAGATGCACCAGTTGCTCCACTACCTGGGTGAGGACGTCGTCCTGCAGTTCGGTGGCGGCACCATCGGCCACCCCATGGGGATCGCGGCCGGCGCCGAGGCCAACCGGGTCGCCCTCGAGGGGATGATCAAGGCCCGTAACGAGGGCCGCGACTACCTGAAGGAAGGCGAGCAGATCCTCCGCGACCTGGCCAAGAAGAACCGGGCCCTCCAAGTTGCCCTCGACATCTGGGGCGACATCAGCTTCAACTACGAGTCCACCGACACCCCTGACGTCGTCTCCACCCCGACGGCCTGAGAGGAGCGATTATGAAAGTTACCCAGGGATGCTTTTCCTTCCTTCCCGAACTGACCGACGACGAGATCCGCCTCCAAGTCCAATACTGCATCGAGTTGGGCTGGGCGATGGCCATCGAGTTCACCGACGACCCCCATCCCCGCAATCCGCTGTGGGAGATGTGGGACCTGCCGATGTTCGACATCAAGGACGCCTCGGCGGTCGTCTTCGAGATGAACAAGTGCCGCGAGGCCTACCCCAACCACTACATCAAGGTGGTGGGGTATGACCCGAGCCCCCACCGCCAGACCACCGGCTTGGACTTCATCGTCAACCGGCCGGCCGAGGAGCCCGGGTTCCGCTTGGACCGCACCGAGTTGAACGACCGCCACATCGCCTACACCGTGCATGCCTACGCCGTGGACAAGCCGCACGGCGAGCGGTATCAGGCCAACGGGTCGAAGGGCAACGGGTCGAAGTGACTGACGCAGGTTCCGGCTCGGGGCGGGGGTTCTCCATCCGCTCCGGGTCGGCGCCCGCGCCGGCGGCGGAAGAAAACGGCGCGGACGGCGGGAAGGAAACAACCGATTTCGGCGACGAGTTGCTTCCCGACGACGCCCAGGTGGACGTCCAGTCGGAGGAAGCGGCCGTCCACACCAAAGAGGTGCTCGACCGCCTCGACCGTGAACTGGTCGGGCTGGTGCCGGTCAAGCAGCGGATCCGGGAGATCGGCGACCTGCTGCTCGTCGACCGGCTGCGCCGCCGCTTCGGCATCGAGTCGACCCGACCCACCCTGCACATGTCCTTCACCGGCAGCCCCGGGACGGGCAAGACCACCGTGGCCCTGCGAATGGCCGAGCTGCTCCACCGCCTGGGCTACTTGCGCAAGGGGCACCTGGTGAGCGTGACCCGCGACGACCTGGTGGGCCAGTACATCGGCCATACCGCCCCCAAGACCAAAGAGGTCCTAAAGCGGGCCATGGGCGGTGTGCTGTTCATCGATGAGGCCTACTACCTGTACCGCCAGGAGAACGAGCGGGACTACGGCCAGGAGACCATCGAGATCCTCCTGCAGATCATGGAGAACGAGCGGGAGAACCTGGTGGTGATCCTGGCCGGCTACAAGGACCGGATGGACCAGTTCTTCCAGTCCAACCCCGGCATGGGCTCCCGGATCGCCCACCACATCAACTTCCCGGACTACTCCCTTGACGAGTTGCTGCAGATCGCCCTGCTCATGCTGGAGGAGCAACGCTACGAGTTCTCGCCCGATGCCGAAAAGGCCTTCCGCGACTACCTGGAGCGCCGGATGCAGCAGCCCCGCTTCGCCAACGCCCGTAGCGTCCGCAACGCCCTGGAGCGGTCCCGGCTTCGCCAGGCGGCGCGCATCGTGGCCAACCCGAGCCAAAAACTGAACAAGGGCGACTTGATGCGCATCGAGGCCGAGGACATCCTCCAGAGCCGGGTGTTCGATGCCGACGAGGCGACCAAGACGAACTCCACCGGAGACGACCCGGCGGCCGAGCCCAGCTGGGAGACGTGACCGCCTCCGACGCGGCGCTACTTGACACCCCCGCGGTGAGCAGCTAGCAAGGGTGGTGAAGTGGGAGCACCAACGCGGCCATGGACAATGAGGCCATAACGACGGATTGGTCGGCACGCCAGTCCCGCTTTGAGTTCTCGCCCCCTCGCCATTTCCTACTCCCTGCGATTCTTCTTTTGCTCTCGGAGAAACCGGGGTACGGGTACAGCCTCGTCAAGGATCTCCAGGACTTTCGGTTCGGCGCGGTCGAGCGCCCCGCCGTGTACCGGGCCTTGGCCCAACTGGAGCAGGACGGCCTGGTCAAGGTGTGGGACGAGCCGGCCAAAGCCGGCCAGGCCCGGAAGGTCTACGGCGTCACCGAAAGTGGTGCCCGGGTCCTGCGGGCCTGGATGGGCGTGGTTAAGGAAGAGCGTGACTGCCTCGACAATGTGCTGCATCGCTACCAGGCGACGGGGACGGCCGACGCCGCCCTGGCCCAGGTCGAGGGGGCGTGGAATGAAGCGCTCGGTCATGCCTGGTCATCGGTGTCGTCCACCTGCGCGGCGGGCCGGCGCCGTGCCGTGAGCGACGCCGCCGGCGCGCCCACCGGCCTGCTCGCGCACACCCGCATCTCCTCACCGGTCGTGGGCCTCACCTCGCGGCAATCGACGCCGCCCGAAGCGGCATCCGCACCGGCGCCGGTGCGGCGGGCCCATTTCTGCGTCGTGCCCGACCGTTCCGTCGTGCTCATCGAGGCCCGTTCGACGGTCGGCCCCATCCGTTTCGGCGCCATGGGTCTGAGCGGCGAGATCGAGCTGGACATGAAGGACGGCAAGGTAAGCCTGGAGTCCGACCCCGCGGCCCGGCTCGATATCGCGGTGGACCAGTTGCGCTCCGGCAACGCGCTCTATGACGCCGAGTTGTTGCGCCGGATCGACGCCCGACGATTCCCCCACGTTTCACTGCGCCTCCGCGAATGCTGGGCCGTCGGCACCGGTGACCGCTACCGGTTGGGTGCGGACATGACCTTCCATGGCGTTACCCGGACCTTGCGGGACACGGTGGGGCTGAAGTTGCTCTCGGACAGGAAGCTGGTCGTCACGGGCGACCACGCCCTTGACGCCCGAGACTTCCACTTGCCGTCACCCACGGTGCTGATGTTGCGGATTTACCCCGACGTACGCGTGAACCTTCACGTCGAAGCCGAACGGGACGACTAAGTCCCGAGAGGGGATCAAGTGACCCGCGTACGAGACCTGGTCAACGGCTAGCGTTGCGCCCGGCGGCGCTCGGTCACGTCCTGGCTGATGCCCCGCAGGCCGACCACGTCGCCGGCCGACCCGACGGTCGGTTCCGCCCGGGCGAAGACCCAGCGCAACTCGCCGCTCGACCGGACGATGCGGTACTCGTCCTCGAAGGATCGTCCCGACGCCACCGCGGCGGTCAGCCCTCGCCATACCCGGGCCTGGTCTTCGGGGTGGATCCGCTCGAGGTGGGCGTCGAGCGTGCCTTCGAAATCGAGCGGGTCGACGCCGTGGATGCGGTGCAGCTCGTCGGTCCACTGCACCGTGCCGGTGCGTACATCCCAGAGCCAGCTGCCCACGTGGGCCAGCGCCTCACCCTCGCGGATACGCGTCTCGATCTCGGCGAGTGTCGCCTGCGCCAGTCGTTGCTCGGTCACGTCGCGCGCGATGAGCACCGCCGCCATGAGACGCCCGCTCGTGTGGAAGAGCGGGCACAGGGACAGCGAGATCGGGATCGGCATCCCGTCTTTGCGCCTGATCTCGCTTTCGTAGCGGTCCACCCGGTCGCCTGCGCTCACCGTGTCGAATACCCGCTGGGTCTCGCTCTTCAGGTGTTCGGGGAACAGCATGATCGTCGGCTGACCGATGATTTCGTCCTTCGGATAGCCGAAGATCCGCTCCGCACTGCGGTTCCAACCGGTGACCCGGCCGTCGACGTCCTGGCTGAAGACCGCGTCCTCAGAGGTCTCGACGAAGGCTTCCAGGATGGCCAGGCGTTCGCTGATGAGTTGGTGTTCGCCGGCCGGTCGGACCGTCAGCAGCGATCCGCCCCCGCGCTCGAGGGCCAAGGTGTTGAGGGTCACCTCGACCCAGATCTGGGCCCCGTCGTTACGCCGGGCCACACACTCGGTGACCAGGGCGTGGCGGTCATGGATGTACTCGCTGAGCACCTCGTCACGACCGATCAACCGGCCGAACGGCACGAGCAGCTCGACGGACGAGCCGAGCAGGTCGTCGCGCCGGTAGCCGAACAGCGACTCGGCGCGGCCGTTCACGGCCGCGATGCGCCCGTCGTCGGCGACCGCGACCACCGCGAGGGGCAGGGCCTCGACCACCGCGTCGAGCAGATCAGGTCCCGCCTCGGCGGGCTGATCAGTGGTGGTGGGGGTGGTCATGACCGGTCCATGAGGGAGGCGCGGCCATGGTAACCGACCACCCCTTCGGGGCTCCGGCCGGCCAACGAGGGTAGGTTTCGGCCGGTGACCCTGACCCAGTTGCGGACCTTCCTGGCGGTGGCCGAGACGGCGTCGGTCCGCTCCGCCGCCGAGCGGTTGGTGGTCTCCCAGCCGTCGGTGTCGGCGGCGGTCTCGAGCCTTGAACGCGAATTGGGCATCTCCCTCGTCGTCCGCCAGGGGCGGGGCCTACGCGTCACCCCGGCCGGCGCCGCCTTCGCCGACCAGGTCCGCCAGAGCCTGGGCCTGCTGGACCTGGCCGTTCGTAGCGCCCGTAGCCTCGAGGCGCCCGACCAGGGAATCGTCCAGCTGGTGACGGTCACGACGGCGGCGGAGCGGCTGCTGCCGCCGCTGCTGGCGGTGTTCCGCCAACAGCACCCGAGCGCCGACGTGGCGGTGCAGGTCGGCAACCGCAGCCTGGTCTGGGAAGCGCTGCGCGACCACAGCGCCGATCTGGTGATCGCCGGCCGACCGCCGGCCGCGGCCCCGGTCGTCGTGCTGGCCACCGCGCCCAACCAACTGGTCCTCGTCGGGCCGCCCCGCGCCGATGGTCCCGTCCCCGTCGCCGCCCTGGCCCATCAGACGTGGCTGATGCGCGAGGCGGGGTCCGGCACCCGCAACGCCGCCGACGCGCTGCTGGCCGATCTCGGCATCCAGCCTCGGACCATGTTGCTTGGGTCCAACGGCGCCGTCGAGCAGGCGGTCGTCGCCGGCCTCGGCATCGCCCTCATCTCCCTGGACGCCGTGGCCGACCGCATCATCAGCGGGTCGGTGGCGGTGTGGCCCTGCCCCGGGACGCCGCTCGACCGGCCCTGGCATCTGGTGGCCCACGCGTCGGGCGACCTGACCCCCACTGCCCTGCTGCTGGTCCGGTCGATCACCGGGGTGCCGGACCACTTCGACCTCACCCCCGAGGGGGTGCAGATCCTCCTCCTCCAAGGCTCACGATGACCGTCGAGCCGTCGCCCCGCCGGGAGCGCAGTTCCAGCTGGGCGCCGATCAACGCCGCCCGCTCCTGCATGCCTCGCAGGCCGTAGGTCATCGAGTCGCCGGCGGCCCCCGGGTCAAACCCGATGCCGTCATCACTGATGGTGAGGATGACCCGGTCGTCCACGGTGTGGTGCAGGGCGATGCGGACATGCTGCGCGTCGGCGTGCTTCATGACGTTCTGCAACGCCTCCTGGGAGATCCGATACAGCGCCGTCTCGATGTGGGCGGGAAGCTGGCTGGCCTGGAGATCCAGCTCGATCTCGGTGTCGCCGCCGAGCGACGTGGCCAGGCTGGTGAGGCCGGCGTTGAGCCCGAGGTCGTCGAGAATGGCGGGGCGCAGCCCGACGATGGCGTTTCGAGCCTCCTCTAAGGCGTCGGACAGCAAGACCTCGGTGGCATCGATCTCGCCGAGCACCGACTGATCGGCAGCCAATGTCCGGCCCGCTGCCTCGGCGGCCAGCGACCGGGCGGCGCGCAGGTGATACCAGGCACTCACCAGTCGCTGGCTGATCCCGTCGTGGATGTTGGCCGCGATCTGGCGACGATCCAGTTCCTGCATCTCGATCGTCTGGGCGGCGAAACGGGCCAGTTCCGCCTCCCGCGTGGCCAGCCGGTCGTACAGCACGGCGTTTTCCACGATGCCGGCCAGCACGTTGGCCACCTCGTCCAGCCGGGCGGCGTCGGCGGCCGAGAAGTAGTCGGCCTGGCGGGAGTGAACGTTGAGGACTCCGACCACCACCCCGCCGGGGCGCAGGAGCGGCACCGACAGCATGGAGTTGAACTCCTCGCCTTTCAGGGCGGGGATGTAGACGTAGCGTTTGTCGCTCCACTTGTCCCGGACCACCGCCGGCTTGGCGAACTGCGCGACCCAACCGGCCACCCCCTCGCCGATGCGGAGGCGGATGGTGCCGCTCAGCTGGTCGAACTGCTCGGGAGTGGCCCCCATCAGCACGATCTCGCGCGCCTCGCGGTCGACGACGTGGACGAAGCACACGTCGGCGCCGGTTGTGGCCACGACGAAATCGGCAACGCGGCGCAGCACCTGGCGCAGATTGCGTTCCTCGGTGCTCAGCTCGATGATTTGACGCAGCAGGCCGGACCAGGCGCGCTCGTCGGCGCCCGGTTCGGGGGCGGTCACAGGAAGACGCCCTCACGGAGGGCGAAGGCGACCGCCTGGGTCCGGTCGGTCACGTCCAGCTTGCGGAAGATCGACCGCACGTGGGTTTTCACCGTCTCCTCGCCGAGCACCAGGCGGTGGGCGATGGCCCGGTTGGAGTTGCCGTGGACCATCAGTTCCAGGACCTCGCTCTCCCGCTGCGACAGCCCGAGATGAGCGCCCGGCCAGAACTCGCCGCGGTGCAGGCGGGCGGCCGACAGCGCGACCCGTCCGGCCAGCGACGCGTCGATGACAATTTCGCCCTGCAGCACCCGCTGCAGGTGCGTCACGAGCTCCTCGGCCACGACCTGCTTGGTGAGGTACCCCGACGCCCCGGCTCGAAGCCCCTGGAACAGGTACTGCTCGTCGTCGTAGACGGTGAGGAGCACCACCTTGAGGCCGGGCGCCACGCGGAGCAGCTCCTCGCACAGGTCGAGCCCGCTGGCGGCCCGCATGCGCACGTCGAGCAGGGCCACGTCGGGGCGGGCGTCGACCGCCAGCCGCCGAGCCTCCGCCGGTTCGGTGGTGCTGGCCACGACCGTCGCCACGTCGGCGTGGGGCCGCAGCATGGCGGTGAGCCCGTCGAGGACCATTCGGTGGTCGTCGACCAGCAGCAGCCGGATGGGTCCGGTCCGCGGTTCGGCCGCCGGGGTCTGGTCAGTCACGGCATGAAGACTATGTCCTCCCACGGCGTCTCCCCCCGGAGGGGGATGGCACCGCAACGACCGGTCCATACCGTTCGCCCATGACCCCGTCGTGTGCTTCTAGCGCGCCGTGACTCACAAACGGGTCGTGATGCGGCGAGCGGGACCACCGAGTGCCCACCGGCCGGTCATGATCGCCATCGCGGGCGACAGCGCAGCCGGGAAGACGACGCTCACCCGCGGCCTGTTGGCGGCCATAGGGACGGACCGGATCAGCTCGATTTGCGTCGACGACTATCACCGCTACGATCGCCACGAACGCAGGGGTCTGCCGTTCACCCCGCTCAACCCGGCGTGCAATTACATGGAGGTGATGGAGCAGCACCTCCAGCTGTTGGCCATGGGCGAGCCCATCTTGAAGCCGGTGTACAACCACCTCACCGGCACGCTGGACCGCCCGGTGCTGTTCGAGCCGCGAGACTTTGTCATCGTCGAAGGGCTACTGCCGCTCTACAGCCGGCTCTCACGGGCCTGCTTCGACCTGAGCGTGTACCTCGACCCGCCGGAGGAAACCCGTTATGGCTGGAAAATTCGGCGGGACACACGGGACCGGGGTTATACCGAGGAGCAGGTTCGGGAGGACCTGAAGCGTCGCGAGCCGGAGTCGGCAGCATTTATCCGCCCGCAGCGCGCCTGGGCCGATGTGGTCGTGCGATTCGGCCCGATCGAGGAGCGCCCGCAAGACGAGGCTGAACTCCTGAGCGCGACCATCCTCCTGCGTCCCACCGCCCCCCATCCCGATCTGTCCGGTGTGCTCACCGCCGACCGCCGCGAGGCCATCCACCTCAAGCTGGCTCGTGACGACGACGGCAAGCCGGTCGACGCCCTCCACGTCCACGCCTACGCCTCCCGGGAGAAGACCCGGCAGGTCGAGGAGGCGATCTGGGCGGGGCTCGGCATCGGCGACGAGCTGCCCGCCTCGCTCGGCGTTATCGAGGGGGACGCGCGCAGCGAACCGCTGGCGGTCGTGCAGCTCATTTTCCTCTATCACCTGCTGCTGGCGCGGCGCTCGCAGGGCCGCGATCTGCAGGTTGCCCCCTAAGCGATTTCGCGCGACGATCACGCGATGACGAACGAAACGTTGCATGCCAACGCCGCCGCCATGGTGGCGCCGGGCAAGGGCATCCTGGCCGCAGACGAAAGCTCGGGGACCATCACCAAGCGCTTCGCGGCGCTGGGAATCCCGTCAACGGAAGAGCTCCGTCGCCAGTACCGCGAGACGTTGCTCACCGCCCCCGGGCTCGAGAACTACATCAGCGGCGTAATTCTCTACGACGAGACGATCCGCCAGGCCACCGCCGAGGGGACCCCGTTTCCGGAGGTTCTGGCCGGCAAGGGGATCCTGCCGGGGATCAAGGTGGACACCGGCGCCAAGCCCCTCGCGGGACACCCGGGGGAGACCATCACCGAGGGTCTCGACGGGCTACGCGAGCGGGTGGCGGAGTACTACGAGCTCGGCGCCCGCTTCGCCAAGTGGCGCGCCGTCATCACCATCAGCGCGACCACTCCCACCCGCTACGCCATCTTGGCCAACGCCCGGGCGCTGGCCCGCTACGCCGCCCTTTGCCAAGAGGGCGGCCTGGTCCCTATCGTGGAACCGGAAGTGCTGATGGACGGCGACCACGATCTGGCCCGCAGCGACGCCGTGACCCACCAGACGTTGCGCGAGGTGTTCTACGCCCTCGGCGAGGCGAGCATCGATCTCCAGGGCATGGTCCTGAAGCCGTCGATGGTGATCTCCGGATCCAAGGGGCCGGGGTCATCGGTCCAGGAGGTGGCCGAGGCGACCGTCCGCTGCCTGCGCGACTGCGTGCCCCCCAGCGTTCCCGGCATCGCCTTCCTTTCCGGCGGCCAGTCGTCGGTGGTGGCCACCGAGCACCTTGACGCCATGGTCAAGTTGGGACCCCATCCCTGGACGCTCACCTTCTCCTACGGCCGGGCCCTGCAGGACGACGCCCTGCGCACCTGGAGTGGCGAGGCCACCAACCGCGAGCCGGCCCAAGAAGTGCTGTTGCTGCGCAGCAAGTGCAACAGCGAGGCGGCAACCGGCCGCTACGACCGGGCACTGGAAACCGTTTAGCCTTTTCCGGGAGTCGCCTTCGTAGACTTCCCCCCATGACCACATCGGCGCGCACCCGGATACGGGTAAGCGGCGTCGTTCAGGGGGTCGGGTACCGGCCGTTCGTTCACCGCTTGGCCACCGAGTCGGGGCTGGCCGGCCACGTCGGCAACGACACCGACGGTGTCTTCGTCGAGGTGGAGGGGGCGCCGGCGGCGGTCGAAGCGTTCGCCGAACGGCTCCGTCGTGACGCGCCGCCGCTGGCGCGGGTCGACACGGTGCAGGCGACGTCGATTCCGACGGTCGGCGAAGCGGGCTTCCGGATCGTGGACAGCCGGACCGGCACGGCGGTGCGGACATTCGTGGCGCCCGACGCCGCGTTGTGCGACGACTGCCTCCGGGAGTTGTTCGATCCCCAGGACCGACGGTTCCGGTATCCCTTCATCACCTGCACCAACTGCGGCCCCCGCTTCACCATCACTATCCGATTGCCGTACGACCGGCCCAATACGACAATGGCCTCCTTTACCCTCTGTCCGGCCTGCGCGGCCCAATATCATGACCCCGCCGACCGGCGCTTTCACGCCCAGCCCCTCGCCTGCGCCGACTGCGGACCCCGGCTGTGGCTGGAGTCGGCCGAGGGCCGCATCGACGGCACCGACGCCGCCGTGGCCGGCGCTCAGGACGCCCTCCACGCTGGCCAGATCGTGGCGGTCAAGGGGCTCGGCGGGTTCCATATCGCCTGTGACGCCGGCCGAGACGAACCCGTCGCCCTGCTGCGGCGGCGCAAGGGCCGGGCCGACAAGCCCTTCGCCGTCATGGTCCGCGACCTGGACGTGGCCCGCAGCCTGGCGGTGATCGACGACGACGAGGCGGCGTTGCTGCTGTCCCCCCAGCACCCGATCGTGCTTCTTGCCGTGCGCCCCGGCTCGCCGCTGTCGCCCCTCGTGGCCCCCGGCAATCCCATGATCGGGATCATGCTCCCGTACGCGCCGCTGCACTTCCTGCTGTTCAACCCCGTGCCCGGCGTCGCCGGCCCGCCCGTGCCCGACGTCCTCGTCATGACCAGCGGCAACATCACCGACGAACCGATCTGTTACCAGGACGACGACGCCCGCCGGCGGCTCGGCGCGCTGGCCGACTGCTGGCTTCTGCACGACCGGCCGATCCACGTGCCCTGCGACGACTCGGTGGTGCAGATGGTCGACGGTGTCGAGTTGCCGGTGCGCCGCTCGCGTGGCTACGCCCCGCTGCCGTTGCGGCTGCCGTTCCCGGTGGCGCCGGTGCTCGCGGTGGGCGGCGAGCTGAAGAACACCTTCTGCCTGGCGTCGGGCACCGACGCCTGGATGAGCCAGCACATCGGCGACATGGGCAGCCCCGACACGCTGGCCGCATTCGAGCGGTCCACGGCTCAGTTCCGGGCCATCTACCGGATCGCCCCCGATCACCTGGCGGCCGACCTGCATCCCGGCTACCACACCCGAAACTGGGCGGAGGACCACGCCACCGGCGCGCTGTCACTTGTCCAGCATCACCACGCCCATGTGGCGGCGGTGATGGCCGAACACGGTGTCGCCGCCGATGAGCAGGTCATCGGGTTCGCCTTCGACGGCACCGGATACGGCCCCGACGGCGCCATCTGGGGCGGGGAGGTGCTGGTCGCCGGCTACCGGGCGTACGACCGGGTCGCCCACCTCGGCTACGTTCCCCTGCCCGGCGGCGACGCCACCATCAAGCGCCCGTCGCGAGCCGCCCTCGCCCACCTGTGGGCGGCGGGCATCGACTGGGATCCCGATCTCGCCCCCGTGCAGGCGACCGACGCCGCCGAACGAGTGGCCCTGCGCCGCCAGCTGGAGCGGGACTTCCAGTGCGTACCCACCTCGAGCATGGGCCGTCTGTTCGACGCCGTCAGCTCCCTGCTGGGGGTACGCCACCGCGTCTCCTACGAGGCCCAGGCGGCCATCGAGCTGGAGACCATGGCCGCTGGCTTTCTCGACCAGGCTCGGCCCTACTCCTTCGTGGTCGCCGACGGTGTCATCCCGGCCGCTCCCGTCCTCCGGGCGATCGTCGCCGACCTGCGGGCCGGCGTGCCCGCGGGGGCCGTCGCCGCCGGTTTCCATCGGGCGGTGGCCGATCTGGTCGGACGGCTCGCCACCGCGGCGGGGGAGCGGCGCGGCATCCGGCGGGCCGCCCTCTCGGGAGGGGTGTTCCAGAACGTGTTATTGCTCCGGCTGGCCCGCCGGGAGCTCGAGGCCCGCGGCTTCACCGTGTTGAGCCACCGCATCGTCCCGCCCAACGACGGTGGCCTGGCCCTCGGCCAGGCAGTCGTGGCTTCGGCGGTGCTAGCGGGCCCTCCGGACGTACAGTGACAGAGGCCTGTTCCGTGGGGTCGAAAGGACTTGCCATGGTCCCCAATCCAGTCGTGTCCGCAGAGCGGGAGCTGCCAATTGACTTTTCCGCTCTCGAGTCGGTCTCGGACAACTTGGCGGCCGCCGCCTTGGCGCTGGCCCGGCGTTTCGCCGCTGGGGCCACCATGTGGTGTGTCTCGCCGTCCTGGCCGGCCCACGGCCGCCATGTGGCGGTGGAGTTCGTCCATCCGGTGATCATGGGAAAACGGGCCCTGCCGGCCATCTTCGTTGACGACGACGACCTGCTCGCCTCGTTGCGCCTGCTGGCCCGACCGGGCGACATAGTGGTCGCCCTCGGTCCCGCCTCCGACGAGACCATCGCGTCGCTGCTGCGCCGGACGGACGCCTGGGGATTGACCAGCGTGTGCATCGGCGCCGGCCCCCACCCGCCCACCAGCTCCGCAGACCACCTGTTGTGGGTCGACGGTGTCGACTCCGACATCGCCGGCAGCTCGGGCGGATACGTGCTGCTGTACCACCTCCTCTGGGAGCTGGTGCACGTGGTGTTCGAGCATCCCGGCCTGCTGGCCGAGCCGGCGGCGTGCACCGACGAAGTGTGCATCACCTGCTCCGACGAGGGGCGGGTGGTCGAGGTGGTCTCGGTACTGGAAGACGACACCGCGGTCGTCCTGGCGGGTGGCAAGGCGGAGACCATCGACACGACACTGGTCGGCAGGCCGGGCCCGGGCGACCTTCTCCTGGTCCATGCCGGTACCGCGATTTCCTCCCTGGAGGGCCGGGTATGACCGCCGAACCCACCAACTTCCTTTACCCGTTCATCGATTCCGAGGAGCGCGACTCCGAGTCGCTCCTCGTCGACCTGGCTGCGTCGGCCCGGGCCAAGATGGCGCAGAGCCGCCGGCTCCAGCTGGCCACCCTGAAGGAGTGGGAGCCCGTCATCGCCGCTCTCGGCGCCGACATGGCCTCGCGCTTCGCCGCCGGCGGCCGGCTGTACACCTTCGGTAACGGCGGCAGTGCCACCGACGCCGAGATGACGGCCCAAATGTTCCGCCACCCGATCGGCGGCCGGCCGCTGCCGGCGTGGCCGCTGGTTGACGACCGGGCGGTGCTGACCGCTCTGGCCAACGATGTGGGCTTCGAGCTGGTCTTCTCCCGCCAGCTGATCGCCCACGCCCGGTCAGGAGACATGGCCATGGGCCTGTCCACCAGCGGCAACTCGGAAAACGTCATGAAGGCCTTCGCCGAGGCCAAGCACCGTGGGCTGCTGACCATCGGCCTGGCCGGGTACGCCGGCGGGGCCATGGCCAACAACGACACGGTCGACTTTTGCCTGGTCGTGCACTCCGACAGCGTCCACCGCATCCAAGAGTCGCAGGACGCGCTGGTGTTCGAGCTGTGGTCGGTCGTGCAGCGCAACCTGATGGCCCAGTCCACGCCCAACGGGCGCGAAGGGAGCTTCCAATGACCGACGTCACCGACGAGGTCGCCGAGCCGGCCCAAGGTCCGGAGCGGGAGCGGGAGGAAGCGGTCTTCGACCGTATCGAGGCCTTCCGCCGGCGCAAGCCGCGGCTGCTCGACGAGGTCGTCACCTCGGCCCACGGGGCGGGCGGCAAGGCGTCGGCGGCGCTGTTGGATCAGGTGTTCCTGCCGGCGTTCGCCCACTCGACTTCGGGCCTGCAGACCGACGCCGCCGTGCTGACGCTGCCCACCGGTGAGCGGCTGGCCTTCTCGACCGACTCGTTCGTGGTGAAGCCGCTGCATTTCCCCGGTGGGTCGATTGGCGACCTGGCGGTCAACGGCACAGTCAACGACCTAGCCATGATGGGAGCCCGGCCCCTTGCTCTCTCGGCCGCCTTCGTGATCGAAGAGGGATTCGCCATCGAGTCGCTCCGCGAGGTGGTCGCCGATATGGCCGCGGCCGCACTCCGCGCCGGGGTGTCGATCGTCACCGGCGACACCAAGGTCGTCAACCGCGGCGCCGCCGACGGGGTGTACATCAACACCGCCGGCGTCGGGCTCATCCCGCCGGGTCGGGATCTGACCGCCACGCGGGTGCAGGCAGGAGACGCCGTGATCGTGTCGGGCTCCATCGGCGACCACGGCACCGCGGTGATGCTGGCCCGGGGCGACCTGGCCCTCGATGCCTATGTCGAGAGCGACACCGCCGCCCTCAGCGGTCTGGTCGAGGTCTTACTGGCCGCCGCCCCTGGCACCCGGTGGTTGCGTGACGCCACCCGAGGCGGCCTGGGCACGGTGTGCAACGAGCTGGCGCGGGACTGCAACCTCACCGTTCGCCTCGACGAGGTGGCCATGCCCATCAAGGCCGTCGTCGGCGGGGCGTGCGACATGCTGGGTATCGACCCGTTGTACGTGGCCAACGAAGGCAAGTTCGTGGCGATCGTGCCCGCCGCCGAGGCGGCGGCCGCCGTCGCCGCGCTGCGGGCCGACCCGCTCGGCGCCGACGCCGCGGTGGTGGGGGAGATGGTCGCCGATCCCCCCGGCCTGGTGGTGCAGGTCACGCCGTTCGGCGGCACTCGCATCGTCGACATGCTCGTCGGCGATCCGCTGCCGCGCATCTGCTGACCCCTTTTCCGGACTTCTGTCCTCCGCGCCGGCATCGGGCTGGCGCCGCGGTTGTTTCGTCGCGCCCGGGCCGCCCGGGGCCCGTGCGCGTTCGGCCGGTTCGTCGCAAACGGCTGTGACTAGTCAGAAGTAACTAGTCATCCCCCATGCGCTCCACCTTTTGGGGGATGCTGTACCTGGGGAAACGTCTTACGGTTCGCTCTGCGGCGGGTCTTCCGGCGCAAACTGCACGAATCGGGTCATACTTGCCTGAAATGTCACCCTTGGAATACAGTGCGCCGGAACACCGATCCGGGCTTCTCATCTCCAAGCACCATGCCAGGTAGGAAAGCCACGAAGCGGAGTACCAGCAGCACAAGCACTACAAGGGGGAAACGGCCGCAGGCCCTGCGTGCCCTCCCCGACTCTTCCCAATGTTGAAAGGGGGCTTGGTGGCCAGAGGCCGCAGGCGTGACGAGACTGGTCAGGCGGTAAGCAGCGGGTTACTGCTGGTTGTCGTCCTGGTAGTTCTGGTGATCGCGGTGGTGTTGCTCCAGAGGACAGCATCGACCGCAGAATCCATCAATGGTAAGGCGGCGACCATCCAGAAGACCGGTCGTGGCATCAATGACAACACCGATTCGATCCTCCAGTTGACGGCGACCAACAAGACGGCGTCGTCCATCCTGGCGACGGCCAAGCCGTTGCAGGGTGAGCTGGCGCAGATCGTCGACTTGGCCGGCTCGATCGACAATCTCGGCAAGTCGATCAACGGCTCGGCGAGCACGATCGATGGAACCGCCAAGACGATCAACGGCTCGGCCGGTGCCATCAACAGCACCGCCAACGGGATCAACTCGACGGCGTCGTCGATCCTGGCGGTCGCCAACTCGATCAAGAGTGGCGTCGTCATCATCAACCAGGATCTGGACAAGACGGTCCTCGTGGCCCAGCAGATCAAGGGTGACACCGGCGTCATCGTCGGCGGTGGCAGCACCGGCCTTACCGCGGCGCTCAGGTTCGGCGGATGCATCAACCATGACCTCGGCGGCAACTCCGCCGGTACAGGCTGCTAGGAGGCGAGCGCGCAATGGCTGCAGCAACATCAACCCGGCTCCAAAGTGCCGACCGCGACCAAGCCCGCTACCTGAGCCGGTGGCTCACGGTGTGGGTCGTCTTGCTCGCCGTGGTGGTCCTGGTGGTGGTCTTCTACCTGATCTTCATCACCAACTCCCTGGCCAACATCAACAAGAACCTGGGCGTCGCCAGCACCGCAGTGTCGGGCGCCGGCGGCCACGTTCAGACCCTCCCCGGTCAGATCAAGAACGTGAGCGACACGCTGACCAGCATCGATACCGCCCTGAAGCCGATCCCCGGTCAGGCCACCGCCATCATCGGCGGCCTGACCTCGATCAACACCAGCCTGGTGTCGGTGGACGCATCACTGAAGGACACGTCGAGCTCGTTGGTGGTGACCTCCGGGTCACTGGTCAACACCTCGGGTGTTCTCCAGACCGTGTTGTCCACCGCCGGCAGCATCAACGCCACGTTGAACGCCGCCAACCTCCCGGCCGGACAGTGCTCGAACTCGCCGGGGGCGTGCGGTGCCAACCAGACCGGTGTCCAGAACATCTTCCCGAGAGTTGAGGCGGCCAACACCGTCCTGAACTCGGCCCGGGCCGACACCAACAATGTCGGATCCAGCCAGGTGCCGGGCATCAACGTCCAGCTGAAGGGCATCTGCAACGGCCCGGTCGTCACCCTGGTGGACAACCTCCCGTCACTCGTCACCGGCGTCCAGGGGCACAGGGGCTGCTCATGACCCCACGAAGCCACGACGAGAGAGGGCTGGTGGGGGTGATCCTGACCATCGTCATCGTTTGGGCCCTCATCGCAGTCATCATGTTGACCCGAACGCTGACCGCGGCTCAGCAGATCCAGACTCGGGTTGTCGACATCACGGGATCCGTTCAGGGTGCCAACAAGCACCTGCAGACGGGCTGTGATCCGAACAACCTGGCCAACTGCCCGAGCACCGAACTACCGGTACTGACCCAGACGGAGAACATTGCCAAGCAGATCAACGATGCGGCCCAGCCGCTGAGTGCTCAAGCTGGGCAGATCCTCACCGCGGTGGGAAGCATCAACACGTCGGTGACGAGCATCCTGCAGACCGCGCAGTCGATCAACGGGACGGTGCACTCCATCGGAGGCCTGGTTGGGACGATCGGATCCTCGGTCAACTCCATCAACGCCAGTCTGAGCGGGGTCAACTCCGACGTGACGACGATCCGATCGATCATCGCCACGATCAACGGCCAAGCAGCGACCATCGACAACTTGGTGGTCGCCATCAAGGGCGACACCGGGACCATCACCGGCCTGGCCGGGGGGATCCTGACGCAGGCGAAGGACATCTGCGCCGATCACCCGGTCAAGGTGGCCTCCGTACTCCCGGTCCTCGGACCGATCTGTTCGGGGGCGTAGGAAAGAAGTAGTGAAGTAAAAGAAAGGGGCACGGTGGTTCGCCACCGTGCCCCTTTTCTTTTCAGGTGGCTGCATATACACTTCGCGGTGCCGGTGAGAAACCGGCCTTTCAAGGGGGGTCTCGACCGTGGGTCTTTGGTGGATCGGCAACCTCGTTTTGGCGGTCGTAACGATCATCTTGTTCGTCTTCGAGTTCCGGTCCATGAAGCCGGTCGGAGAGATCCGGATGCACGCAAATGACATCATCGAGCACGGCACGGCGCTGAGCCGGAATCTTGATGCCATTCCCAAGCTTCTGCAAACGCAACGTCTGGTCGGCGTGGCCCGCCAGGGCGTCGGCGCCTACGGCGCTGCGATCACAGAGTTGCTGTGATCCCGCCATGTCCAGTCACCAAAAGATCCAAGAAGGAGTGAGGTAATGGCATCGGCTGCAATCGGCACAATCGCCATCGCGACGATCCTCGTCCTGGGTACCGCCGTATGGCTGATCTCCATGGCGGTGAGTCTCCAGCAGATCACCGGGGAGCTCGACACCATCCTGGGGATGGTCACCGGCATCGCCGGTCAGGTGAAGCCCGCCCCCGAGGTCGTAGGCGCAATTGCCAGGGATGTCGGGGCCATCCAGGGCGCGTTGCACGGCCTTATCAGCCTGGCGACCAGCGGCGGTCCGGCACCGGCTCGCGCCGCCGCCACTCGGGCGGCCGCCGCTCCGGCACCCCCTCGGGCGGCCGCCGCCCCGGCACCCGCTCGGGCGGCCGCCGCCGCGGCGCCGGCGCCCGCCCCGGCGGCGGGGCCCGCCCGGCGTGAGGCGACGCAGACCTTTGCCGAGCCTGAGACACGAAGCGGGCCGCAGACCCCGCCTCCGGTTCATCGCCGGCGGTACTAGACGCCGCAGTGTTGCAGTGGAGGGCCCGTCGTCGAGACCATCGGCGACGGGCCTTTCCGCGCAGCCAGCGACGTTTCGTGCCGGGCTGAGGGTCGGTCCCTCTTGTGGCC
Organism: Acidimicrobiales bacterium; assembly: GCA_036264135.1. Lineage (GTDB taxonomy): Bacteria > Actinomycetota > Acidimicrobiia > Acidimicrobiales > Palsa-688 > DATARN01. The sequence goes on along the minus strand of DATARN010000008.1, from coordinate 10,413 downwards.
CTAGGCGGTGGCCCGCACGCTGTTGATGACCTGGTCGAAGCTGCTGGCGAGGGGAGCGAAGTCCGTGTCGGTGGCCTGGAACACCAGGTCCAGCATCTCGTGCGGTGGGAACAGGAAGAAGTGGGAGTGCACGAGGGTGATGTTGGGGTAGCACGGGTTGGGCGGCAGGGCGTAGAAGTAGTAGTACCCGAGCAGTCCATTGATGGTGATGGGCTGCTGCTTCAAGACGTTGACCTTGGTGCCGCTGATTACCGCGTCGGTAAAGGACTTGATGCTGGCCTCATTGGTGGTATCGACCGTCGCCTGCGTGGGGAGGACCCGGACAAGGACGGTGTCGAGGGTGTCCGACCGGATGTGGATCAGTAGCGGCACGTTGGGATCGGTGGACTTGACCTCCTTCCAGGCGGCGGGATAGCTGAGGGTGAATTTGGCCTGCTGGTCCTGAAAGTTGGCCAACGGGCCCCCCGTCGGTAGCGCCGGGCCGTGGGCGGCGGGAGGCGTCGTGCAACCGTTGGCATCGGTGGTCTGGGTCGTGGTTGGCGGGGCCGCCGACTTGGACGACGACCCGTTGGTGAGCACGACGACGACCAGCGCAATTGCAGCGATGACGACCAGTCCTATGAGAATCAGCGGGAGACGGCGACGAGCGCCGTTCGACCCGGAATTCGCCGGGATTGATCGTGGCCGATCGACATCATCAAGCTCGTCATCGTCCGGAATTTCCTTGCCTTCCGGATCTTCGTTCCCGGACGAACCGTTTACTGCCATGCCGCGTACTCCGAACCTCGACTTACGGCCAACCTCTCGTTGACCTTGGTGTGTTGTGCGCCTATTGTTACAGACACTCGAAGGAGGGGGTCAGCAATGCTCGCTGTGGCACTGACTGGGTGGTACGTCGGCTTCGGCTTTGCGATCGTGGTCATCGGCGTTGTCGTCGTGTTCGTCTCGTGGATCATGAAGTTGGCTCGCCAGATTTCGGTTCAGGCGGCGGCGATCGACGAACAACTCGAGCTGACCCGGCTGGCCACCAACGTCATCGGTGACGTACCTCAGGTGAACGCGGGATTGAAGGACATCGCGGAATGTTGCATTGCCGCTCGCGGCGTACTGGAGGCGAAATTCGGATGACAATGCTCGCATTGGCTCAACAGCACATCACCATGTGGTGGATCACGCTGGGCATGGGACTGGTGGTCTGTCTTGTCGTGATCGTCCTGCTGTCCCTCTTGATGGCGTTCGTCAACGACGCCTCGCGGAACGTCGACCGCATCCTCGACACCGCCGGCGGCATCGCCGGCAACACGTCCAAGATCCCGGCACTTGGTCAGACGGCCGAGTTGGCCGGGGTTCTCCGCGACGAGCTGGGGCGTCACGCCGCCGTGCTCGGGTCTCTCAGGGGGTAGACATGCATCTTCGAGTGGCGCTCACCGTTGCGGACATTGTGTTCCTCTGGCTGATCCTCGTGGTGTTCTTGGGGATCCTGACCCAGAAGCTGCAGCACGTCGCCGACACTCTCGGCCAGATTTCCGGAGGCGTCCAGGCCGTCGAGGGACACACCAAGATCCTCGGCGGCGGGGCCGACGCCATTAACGCCAACCTCAACGCCGCGGCCCGGAATCTGACTACCGCCGTCGGCCACGCGCAGGCTCTCGCCGCCGGCTGAGCCTTACCGCATCCCAAGAACCGACCGTCGGTCCTGATGGCGTCGCCGGCGCGCCAGGGCCGACGCGCGTCGCCGTCCCGGGTAGGGTCGGTCGGGGAAGGAGCCGGCCCATGCACGAGCTGTCGATCGCGGAAGCGATAGCCGAGAAGGTCCGAGAACGGGCAACCGGGCGGCCGGTGGCGGCGGTCGCCATCCGGGTTGGCCACTTCCGGCAGATCGTTCCCGACGCCCTGGAGTTCTGCTGGACGATGGTCACCGAGGCCACCGGCTTGGAGGGGTGCCGCCTCGAGATCGAGCAGGTGCCGGCGACCATCCGCTGCCACGCCTGCGACGCCGTCAGCACGCTCGACTTCCCGATCATGGTCTGCGAGGGGTGCGGCGGGACCAGTGTGACCTTGCTCACCGGCCAGGAATTCATGGTCGTCTCGCTCGAGATTGTGGAGGTTTGATCGATGGGTCGTTTCCACCCCCACCCCGACGGCACGATGCATGTCCATGACCACGACGCTCCCCCTCGAGACGTCGGCGATCACCGCGGCTACACGGCCACGGGCACGGCCCGCGTTGAGGTGTTGGAGGACATCCTGTCCGAGAACGACCGCATCGCCGACGCCAACCAGAAGGACTTCGCCGACGCAGGTGTGCGCGTCGTCAACCTCATGTCGTCGCCGGGGGCGGGCAAGACGACCCTGTTGAAGAAGACGTTGGCCGGCCTGGCCGGCACCACCCGCATCGGGATCCTCGAAGGCGACATCGCTACCAGCATCGACGCCGACCAGCTCGAGGGGTTCGGGGCGGCGGTGTCACTGGTGAACACCAGCCAGGGCTTCGGCGGGGAGTGCCACCTGGACGCGGTGATGGTCCGCTCGGGGCTGGAGCGCCTCCCGCTTGCCGACCTCGACCTCCTCCTGATTGAGAACGTGGGCAATCTGGTGTGCCCCGCCGAGTTCCGCGTCGGCGAGCACGCCAAGGCCATGGTTTACGCCGTCACCGAAGGCGAGGAGAAGCCGCTCAAATACCCGGTGATGTTCCGGGCGGTCGACGTGGTCGTCGTCAACAAGGTCGACCTTCTTCCCTACCTCGACTTCGACCTTGACCTCTTCCTCTCCAACCTGCGCGCCGTCAACCCGCAGGCGACCGTCATCCAGGTCAGTGCTCGGACCGGTTCGGGCGTCGAGGCCTGGTGTTCCTGGCTCCTCGGGCAGGCGGCGTCTTGAGTTCCCCGCCACGATGGCGGGACGTCCGCCCTCTTCCGGGCTGGTGACGGTCGGCCGCCGGCCGTAGACCGGTTGCGATCCGGTGACGGCGGCGTAAGACTGCGGGCCCCGGGCGCTTAGCTCAGCTGGTTAGAGCGCAGCCTTCACACGGCTGAGGTCGTGGGTTCGAGTCCCGCAGCGCCCACGGGAATAGTCGCAGGTCACGACCCATTTCCGCTGTGCGAAAGAGGAGCCACCTCGCGACAGGTCCTCTCCGGTACCACGTCCGCACCACGTCAGCTCAGTGTGACCCCTCCGGGACCACCGCCGAGACGGTGAACTTGCGGGATGGTTTGGTTCTCGGCGTCATCGGCCATGGCATCCAGCTTGTTGCGCAGCATGAGGTCGGAGTCGCCGTAGAGGTGGCCGTAACGGTCGAGGGTGAACGCCACCGACGTGTGACCGGCCCTGACCGCCACCTCCTTGATGTTGGCCCCGGCGTAGATCCACAATGAGATCGCCGTATGCCTGAGGTCGTGCAGCCGCAGCGGAGCCAGCCCGGACTCGTTCACGGCTCGCTGCCACACTCGGCGACGGAATGCAGGCACCCGGAGTGGGCCACCTTGCGGGGCGGTGAACAAGAGGCTGTCAGGGGCGTTGTCGCAGAATGCCGCCATGTGCTCCTTGAGCGCCGTCATCACGAAGGAGGGGAGGCCCACGACCCTGCGACCCGCCCTCGTCTTGGGTTGGTTACAGACCAGGTGCCCAGCGACCTCGACCAGGGTTTCTGCGACCTCGACGGTCCCCTTGAGCGGGTTGACCCGACCAACCTTGAGTCCGGCCATCTCACCAATGCGGAGGCCACCGTATGCTCCGAGCAAGACCAGGGCACGGTATCGAGGGTTGATGGCCTCGGACAGCGACCGCACCTCCAAGGGGGTAAGGAATCGCATCTCCTGCCGTTCGATACGCGGAAGGTCGACGTTCCGACAGGGGGTGCGCGCCAGCAGTCCGGCATCGACCGCGGCCACCATCGACTTGGCCAGCAACTGGTACGCCTTGGTGACCGTGGCCGGGGCGAGGTCGCGGGCGACCAGACCGGCGGCCCAGCCGCGGACATCCATCTGGTTGATGCTGCCGATATGGCGGGAGCCGAAGGTTGGTATCACGTACCGGTGGAAGTAGCCGTCATCACGGGACCTGGTGGATGGCCTGAGATTGACCGTGGTGGCCCACCACTCCGTGTGCCAATCGGAGTAGGGGATCTTCCCGGCGTTCGGGTCAACCCATTGACCCTGCCGGATCTCGACCTCCGTCGAGTTGAGGAACACCTGAGCGTCCCCCTGACGGTCGAAGCTCCTCATTTTCTGCTTCCCGTCGGGAGAGCGAAACCGCGCTTGCCACCGCTTTGGGTTCCGGGGGTCCTTGCGAATACTTCCCATTTCATCCTGCCTTTCCTGCCCGACCGGGTGGCAAGAACCCCCGGCGCCGGGCCTCTTTGATCCACCTGTGGACGGTGGACACGTTGATTTCGTTGGCCCTGGCGATGTCGGCCGCGGGGCGACCGCTGCGCTGTGCCAAGTCGAGGTAGAGCGCCGCCACCCGCCTGTAGAAGTCGTCAGGGTGCCGGCCAGCCGCGGAAGGCATCTTGAGCTTGATCCGGGGACGCGGGCGCGGCTGAGGCTCCATGTCACCCAGGGCCTCCCCCCCGCTCCCCATGGCCAGGTCCAGGTCGAACGGCTCCTCGATCCGGGCCAGGATGTGCTCCTTGTTCGGTCCGTTGGCGAACGCCTCGATGCGGCCCAGGGGCAGGCTCCGCAGGTCGTTGCTGTCGATACCCCGCTCGTCACTGGCGATGTGGACCGAGGCGACCTCTAGCCGACCGGAGGCATCGGGGCGAAACCGGACCAGCGCCCAGGTGGGCGAGTCCTCGTCCCGGTAGCCGACGAAACCATCGGCCATGGTGGCGAATCTCTCATTTCTCGGCACGCACCCACCGTAGCGCTTCCGTACCGTTGCTGTCTAGGTAAGCGTGATTGGTAGATCAACTCCGCGTATCTGGTTAGTATCGGAGCATGTCTCCTAATCCCGCTGACTTCGACCCCAAGGCGGTCGTGCGCATGATCGAGCAGTCTCAGTTGCCGCCCTCGTCCATCCGCCGCAACATCCGCCTAGCTGCCCACCTAAGCCTGCGAGAGATGGCCAACGCCCTCGGCGTGTCCCCGATGACGCTCCTGCGCTGGGAGTCCGGCGATGCCACCCCTCGTCGGGCTGCGGCGGTGCGCTACCGGACGATGTTGGACTCGTTGGCGAAGGTGACCCTGTGATCCGGCAGACGTGGCTCACGGTGAAGGAGGCCGGTGAGGTGTCGGGCATGGGGGAACGGTTCATCCGCCGCATGGTCAACGAGCGGCGCATCCGCTTTTACCGCGTGGGTCGGTTCATTCGTATCGAGGAGCGTGACCTGCTCGCCTTGATGGAGGCCAACATGGTGGAGCCGGTCCGCCGCAAGCGGTGAAGCCATGACCGTTGGCGTGGATACGATCAGGGTGCGATTCGGCGTGGCGGACTGGGACATCGAAGTAGCCACGGCCCAGCTCCGGTCGCAAGGTCTGTCTGCGGACCGATGGGTGAGTCGGTGGACCGTACCGCTGAGCCGGGGCGGCTCCTTCATGATCGTGGGCGAGTCGGGCTGGGCTGAATCGTCATTGCCTCGCCGTCTATACGGCCACAACCGCAACTTCCTTCCCGTCTGTCAGGTTCCGGTCGGAGTCCGGGACCTCCTGGGTGAGGTGCGCTCCTACGCGGACATTGAGGTGGACCTGGACAACCTCGGTCCCGTGGCCGTGACGAGGCTCGACATCGGCATGGACTTCGTGGCCGTGCCGGAGCCGGGGCGGTTACTTGCCGGACTCGCTGCGATGCGCCAATCCAGCGTCTACAAGGTGAGGGCCATCAGGAGCGGCCAAGGCCAAATCGAGTCGCTCACCATCGGCCCCAAGGGGCCGTGGTCGGGCGAGTGCTACGACAAGGGCAAGGAGAGTGGAGGCCGATGCCGGGACGGTCATGTCCGCTTCGAGGCGCGCTTGAGGGAACCGCGCCTGCGGTCGGTGTGGGCGTCCGAGCACGGTGGGACCCTAGAGACCGTGGCCCACATCACGACCGAGAGGATCGAGAAGCTGGCTCATGGCACCTTCGACCTGCTCAACCTCGGAGCGCGGGTCGTTGGTCGGGACGAGGCGACGAGGATGATCGCCGTCTACCCACCCCTCACCGACCGCCAACGGGACCAGTTGATGGCCTACCTCCTGCGGGAGTCGTGCGGCGTGCCGATCAGCATGTCGCGTAACACAGCTCGGTTTTACGAGCGACACGCCAGGTTGCTCGGCGTCCGCCTTAGTCCCGATCTAGTGGCTCCCAGCCTCCGCCTGGACTGGGAGTCCGCCAACGCTGTGTTGGAGGCGGCGTAGGCCCGCTGGCGGTACCCGATGCTCGCCTCGGTACAGTCGCTGTGGTGAAGCATGAGCTTTGGGTCGAGGATGACGGGCAAACCCTTTGCTTGGCAGGCCCGATGGGCGACGACGCCCGCGGGCTGCTCGGACCCACGGCGAAGCTGGCTTGGACGGTGGAGGCTGCCAGCCACGTCGAGGCCATGACGCTCTACTACGAGCACATGGGCTGGGGGACATACACGACGGACTTCCCCGAGATTGACCGCCAGACCTACCGAGATCGCGGCTGGGAGTAGATGTGGACGCCGGTCCGACATGGCTCAGCACCGTGACTTACCTGCGGAACCTGACGACAGTGCCCGCGGCCCAGGCCAACGCAGTGTTGGCCGACGGAGCGGGGACCGCCTGGGACGGCAAGGTGATCTGCCGGAGCTCGATGCATGACCTGTTGTTCACCCTCCCCGGCGACGATTACCCCTGGCGCGCGGACATTCGGGTGTCGTGGATAGATGGCGTGTTCGAGGTCCGGCTCGAACGTGGCGGGCTGTTGGTGACTGCCGACAGGTGCAGGGACGAAATGAGTCAAGTCCTGCTGGACTCGTTTCTTCACCAACTCGTCGCTGAGGGGTGAACACATCTCGCTGTCGGTGGGATGTCATTTCTTGCGCGGAATCTGGACTGTTAGTGGGTTTCGTCATGGCGGGTGCGGCCGGGTGGGAACCTGGGAACTAATAGTCGCCCGCCAGGTAGCGCCGGAACTCGTCTCGGGCGGGTAGGCGTCGCCGCCACCATTGCTGTTCGAGACCGGCATATTCGCTGTCATCGACCTCGACGGTGACCGCCATGAATCGGGTGTCCGGCTCGTCCGCCTGGTCACGGAGGGACTCGGCACCTCTGACCTCGATACACCAGGCGAGACCGTCACGTGAGGCGAGCAGTGCCTCGTACTCGAAACGGTCGAGCGGGTGGTCCTCGATTTCGGCCACCCACCGGCGCCAGCTTTCGAGTTCTGCTTGGGCTGAATCGGTCACCGATCAGCGTCGAGCATCGTGCCCGACGCCACCGCCGATACCGTCACCTCCGTGGTGATGCAGCCTTCGGGCGCCATGAGCGCATCGTACTGATCGCGGTCTCGGCGCACCGCCCGCGACAGCGCGACGAAAACCCACTCCCGTCGTGGCCGTGGTAACCGGGCACATGAACCCTGCCCGCGACATTGCTCGACCCAAAACCCCCGCCCCCGTCTCGCTCGCACCACCTCGGTACCACACCGCTCGGTAGATGACGGTAACGGATGGTTGTAGGTGGCGCCTCAGATTGGGGGCCTCACCAGGGTGTTCGCAGAGAGTCGCAGGTAGGCATCTCATGGGTAATGGCCTTCACACGGCTGAGGTCGTGGGTTCGAGTCCCGCAGCGCCCACCATTTTGCTTTCCAATCCGGGTGTCCGCGGTCGGTGGCGTCCGGGATGTGATCGAGCTTGGGCGCCTCGCCGACGACGAAGGCGACGACGCCCGTCGACAACGCATGGTCGAACCTGCCTAACGGGTGGACGGTCGCCACGAGGGAGTGAAGGTGGCCGAGGCGGCTGCCATTCTCGGTGTGTCGACACCGACCGTGCGGGCGTGGATCGACGCCGGGGTGCTGGCGACGGTTACAGGACGCACACCACTTCAGGTGTCGGTGGCATCGCTGGCCGCGGTCAAGCGTGGCCGTCGACGCGGTACGCGAACACCGCAACGACCGCCACCTTCTCATCCAGGTGCTCCAAACGCTGCGCGATCGAACCGCGCTCGGCGACAGCGACGTACCCAGGGCGTCGGAGACCTTGACGGGGGCCGGCTGACGAGGATGGATCGGTTCGGGCTCGACGAGTTGATTTCGCCGAGGACGAAGCCGAAATCATCGAAGTCGAGCTGACCTTCACTACCGGCCGGCAACTCCTCGCCGCTCGAGGCCGCGGGCCCAGGCGGCGCTGCCGGTCCTTCAAGGGATGGGATGGTGGTTGTGTGAGGCTGCCGGCTACCGGCTGCCAAGTCCGGGCACGTGGAGATGGCGCAGCTCCCCCGGCCGTATTTGACCCGCTCCAGGCTCCGGGTAGGCGTCGACGTCGGCTCGCTTGAAGCGCAGCACCCGTCTGATCTGGTAGCACGGGATGTCGCCGGGCTCGAGTCGATGCCCTCAGCCAGCGCTGTCGGCGTAGGCGGCGAGTCGACGCGCAAGGCTGCGTACGCCGGCCCGGAGTGCGTCGGGCTGTTCGACCACGAACGGGAGGTCGAGTGACGCGAGGAGGGCCGGGATCCAGTCGAGGCGGTCGGCTCGCATCCGGACTCGTACCCACCCGCCGGGGGCGGTGGCCGCGGGGTCGGTCGGTGGCTCGGTCGCCAGGTCGTGGACGGTGGCGATCGCTGCCGGGAGGCGGGACCGCACCTGATCGAGGGTGCCTTGGACTCGGAGCGACACTTCGTGACGGTAGGGCGCTTCGGCCAGCCCGGTCAGGAGGTGCTCGACGGCGTCGAACCGGTCGGGAGCGTCGAAGGTAGTGACGCGCACAGCGGCGGTTTGGATGCGGTCCAAGCGGAAGGTGCGGATCTCGGCGCTCAGCGAGTCTGCGCCGGTGAGGTACCAGTGTCCTGCGTGGGCGACGATCCCGTACGGGTCGACGACGCGTGCGCTGGGATGCCCGCCCCGGTCCCGGTAGTCGATTGCGACCGAGTGGCGGTCTCGGGCCGCTTCGGCGAGCATCAGCAGCAGATCAGTGTGCGGGGAGTCTGAGCTCCGCTCCGGAGCGGTGAAGTCGGCGGTGGCCAGGAGCGCCTCGAGACGGCGACCGAGCGCGACCGGCAGCACCCGACGCACCTTGGCGGTCGCCGCCTGGGTTGCGGTGGGGGAGGTGCTTACCAGGCCGGATCGCCGGCTGGTGATGAGGCCGAGCAGGACGGCGAGGGCCTCGTCGTCGGTGAGCATCAGCGGGGGCATGCGGTAGCCAGGGGCCACGCGGTAGCCGCCGTACCGGCCGCGCTCGGTGTGGACGGGCACGTCGAGATCGAGGAGATGCTCGATGTATCGCCGGACGGTTCGCTCGTCGACGTCGAGCCGTCCGGCCAGATCGGCGGCCGTGCGCGTGCCGCCGGCCTGGAGGATCTCGAGCAGGGCCAGCACTCGCGCCGTGGGGCGTGTCACCCAGGGAGTTTGTCACAATACCGGGCGGGAACTGTCCGGTATTCGTTCTATCGTTCCGGTGGACCAACCACGAGGCGTCGGGTGTCTCCGACGGAAAGCGAGTCACCATGAATTTCGTGTCCGTACGAGTCATCGCCAGTGACGTGAAGCAGCTGGTCGAGTTCTACGAACAAGTCACCGGTCTGTCGGCGCGTTGGGGCAACGAGGAGTTCGCCGAGCTGGTGACGCCCGCGGGCACACTGGCGATCGCCAGTGCTCGCACGATCGAGATGTTCGGGGCTGCCGCCGCCAGGCCCGCCGACAACCACACCGTGATCATCGAGTTCCGCGTCGACGATGTGGACGGCGAATACAGCAGGCTGAAGAACGTTGCTCTGGAGTTCGTGCAGGAACCGACCACCATGCCGTGGGGAAACCGCTCGATCCTCTTCCGCGACCCCGACGGCAACCTCGTCAACCTCTTCACACCGGTCAGCCCCGAGGCGCTCCAGCGACTCGATCGCTGAACTCGTTCATCCACGCCGACCTCGGCGACCTCGACACCGGCCCTTAGCGGCCGCGGCCGGGAATGCTGTCCGGGGTCGGCCGGTGGGCCGCAGGGCGACCGCTGCCGGTTCGCGGAGCCGTCGGGTGGTCGGGGTTCGGGTGGCATGGTGCACCTTGACTTCGACGCTCCTACGAGGCGATCTTCTCCTCCTGGACGACTTCGTGTCGCAGCGTCGTATGCGCCGGCGCTCGAGAAGAATGAAGGGCTGTTCCACCAGTGGCACGGCGAGCAGGCCACACCCGAGTCCCGGGCCCACGATAAGGAGACGCAGCATGTGTGACAAGTGGATCTCGAGTCGAGATGTTTGACGAGCTCGGTAAGTTCGGTGTTTACCGCTTTCTGACCACGCTGTCGCCCGCCCAGGCCGCGACCTA
>DATARN010000234.1:0-37806 GCA_036264135.1 Acidimicrobiales bacterium | reverse complement strand
CCGAAGTCCTTGAGGGCGGCGCCGCAGCCCGCCGAGTCCACCAGCACCGGCGCCTCGCCGGGCATCGACGCCATGACCCGCGTCGCCAGCCGTCGGGCCTCCTCGGTCAGGCCGGCGTGGACGTGCAGCGCCCCACAGCAGTCGCCGCCGGGACCCGGCAGGGCGACCCCGGTGCCGGTGGCCTCGATGACGCTCTGGGCGGCCCGGTGCACCGGGCGCTGCCAGGCGTCCATCACGCAGCCAGTGAAGAGGTAGACGTCGGTGCCGCTGGCCCGCAGGCGGGATTGGCGCAGCGGCAGCCGGGGCAGGGCCAGCCGCCGCGAAAGCGACGACGGCACCAGCCGGGCTCGCTGGGCCGCCGCGCCGACCGCCGTCAGGGCCAGCAGCAGCCGGTGATGGCCGAGCACCGCGTAGCCGGTTCTCCGCCACCACGGCTGGTACCGGCCCTCGGCGGCCAAGGCGTGACGGGCGCGCTCCATCAGCCGCCCGAAGGGCACGGCCGAGGGGCAGGCCACCTCGCAGGCCCGGCACTGGACGCAGAGGTCCATGAACTCGCTGAACGGGGCGTCCATGACCGCCCCGGCGTGCACTTGGCGCATGGCGGCGATGCGGCCCCGGGGCGACGCCGACTCCTCACCGGTGACGCGGTAGGTCGGGCAGCTGGGCAGGCACAGGCCGCAGGACACGCAGGCCGCCAGTTCGTCGTCGTCGACCGGCAGCCGACCGAACGCCTTGGCCGGTATCACGGCCGGGTCATCCGACGGCCCGGGTTGAGGCGACCATCGGGGTCGAAACGAGCCTTGAGCTGGCGGTGCAGCTCGGCCACCCCAGGTGCCAGGGTCGGGGGCCACGTGGCGGCCGGGCCCTCGGCGTCGACCGTGCCGACACCGACCTGGGCCAGCCACCTCCCCCCGGCCGTCGGCCGGGCCCGCAGCTGCCCCGGGGGGAGGGAGAGCCGAACGGCTCCCGGCGGCGGGTCGGGAGGGCCGGACACCTCGGCGAAGGCCACCCCCAGCGCGGTCGCCGCCTGGGCGTCGACATCGGCGGGGTGGCCTTCGAGGAGGACCCAGACGTGGGTGCCGTCCCACAGGACCGACGACGGGCGGTAGAGGCGGCGCAGCACGTCGAAGGGGTCGGCCGCCCCGGGCTCGGTCGACCGGAGCCAGCGGCTGGCCGACGGCAGCGGGGTGCAGCGGAGCACCACCTCGGCCAGCAACCCGAGCGTCCCGAGCGAGCCGACCAGCAGCCGGCACAGGTCGTAGCCGGTCACGTTCTTGACCACCGGTCCCCCGGCCTTGACCAGTTCGCCCGCCGCCGAGACGAAGCGCACCTCGAGTACGGCGTCGCGCACCGGCCCGTAGCGCAGCCGCCGGAGGCCGCTGTGGCCGACCGCCAGGACGCCGCCAATGGTCGCCCGGGCGGGATCGGCCGGGTCGAGCGGAACCATCTGGCCGCCTTCGGCCAGCACGGCGTCGAGGTGGGCGACCGTCGTCCCGGCCCGCACCCGCACGATCATCTCCTCCGGCTGGTGCGAGACCACCCCGGCGGGGGCCGACAGCTCGCGTGTCCCCACCTCCGGCCGGCCACCGGCCTCCCACTGGGTCCGGCCGCCGGCGACGCACACCGGACCTTCGGTTCCGACCAGGGCCGCGAATTCCTCCAGCGCCGCCACGTCGGTGTGGCCCACGACGGTCATATCCACGCCCCGGGCGGCAGGGACTGGAGATCGCCGCAGCGGGCACCGGCGGGCAGCACCTTCCAGGGGTTGCACGCCTCCTCGGGGTCGAACGCCAGGCGCAGCCACCGCTGGGCTTCGAGGTCCTCGGCGCTGAACACCAGGCCCATGAAGTCGCGCTTCTCGAGGCCGATGCCGTGCTCGCCGCTCAGCATCCCGCCGGCGGCCACGCAGGTTTCGATGATCTCCTTGCCGGCCGCCAGCACCCGGTCCATGACACCCGGCTCCCGCTTGTCGAACAGGATGAGGGGGTGCAGGTTCCCGTCGCCCGCGTGGAACACGTTGCCCATGCGCAGCTGGTAGCGATCGGCGATCTGGTAGACCGCGGTGAGCACCGGGACGAGCTGGCTGCGGGGCACGACGGTGTCGTGCAGGTAGTAGTTGGGCTTGATGCGGGCGATGGCGCCGAAGGCCGACTTGCGGCCCTTCCAGAGCAGCGCCCGTTCGGCGGCGTCGGTGGCCACCCGCACCGTCCGGGCGCCCTCGGCCCGGGCGATGCCGGTGATGGCTTCGGCGGCGGCCGCCACCCCCGCCGCCAAGCCGTCCACCTCGACCAGCAAGACCGCGGCCGCGTCGGTCGGGAACCCGGCGTGGACGTAGGCCTCGACCGCGGCGGTGATCTCGGCGTCCATCATCTCCAAGGCGGCGGGGACGATCCCCGCCGCGATGACCCCGCTCACCGTCTGGGCCGCGGCCTCGATGCTGGTGAAGTCGGCCAGCAGCGTCGTCACCGCGGGCGGCAGCGGCGTGAGGCGGACCGCGATCCGGGTGGCGATGCCCATCGTTCCTTCGCTGCCCACGAAGGCGCCCCGCAGGTCGTAGCCGGCCGGCTCGGGGTCAAGCCCGCCCAGCTCCACGACCGTCCCGTCGGGCAGCACCACCTCCAGGGCGAGGACGTGGGCGGTGGTCACGCCGTGCAGCAGGCAGTGCGGTCCCCCCGAGTTGTTGGCCACGTTCCCGCCGACGGTGCACGACTGCTGGCTGGACGGGTCAGGCGCGAAATGCAGCCCGTGCCCGGCCACCGCCCGCGAGAGGTCCAGGTTGAGAACCCCGGGCTGCACCCACGCGACCCGGGCGTCGGGATCCACCGAGAGGATCCGGTCCATCTTGGTCGTGACGATCACCACCGGCGCCACCGGGCCGGTCGGCACCGCGCCGCCGGCCAGACCGGTCCCCGAGCCGCGCGGCACGACCGGCCGGCCGTGCGCCCGGCTGATCCGGACCGCCGCCGCCACTTCGGCGGTCGTCAGGGGGAAACAGATCACCGCGGCCTCGCCCACCAGGATCGACGCGTCACGCTGGTACAACGCCAGCTCGGTCGACGAGGTGCGGACCCGGTCCGGCGCCAGGGCGGAGCACAGGTCGCCTACCAGCGCGGCCAACGGCGGCGCCTCCGCCGATGCATGCCTAACCACCCGCCCAGTCTGCCCCGACGGTGGCCCTCCGCGCCGCCTCCGTGGCTCACCGGCTCCGGAAACGGCTACGGGGTGGGACACCTCGTCCCGGCGGATGGCACGGTCAGCTGCAGCAGGTAGGTGTCGACGTAGTTCCGGACGCAGATACTCGAGCGGTATCCCGTGTGGCCGTCGCCGACCCGGGTGAGCAGCACACCGCTCTTCAGCTCCTTGGCCAGTCCCTGCGCGTCGGCGTACGGGGTGGCGGGGTCCCCCGTGGAACCGACCACCACGATGGGCGGGCTACCGGCGGCCGCGATGGCGTGGGGCTGGCTGGTCGGCGGCGCCGGCCAGCCGGTGCAGGGCAGGGCGCCGTACAGGTCGGCGATTCCGAACTCGGGCGCCCGCTGCTTGGCCAGGGCCGCGCTCTGCTGCAGCACGGCCGGGTCCCGGGGCCACGGTTGGTCGACACAGGAGATGGCGTTGTTGGCTTCGAGGGAATTGCTGTACACGCCGTTCGGGCCCCGCTGGGTGTACTCGTCGGAGTACTGCAGCAGCTGCGAGCCGTCCCCCGCCTGGGCCGCGGCCAGCGCCGACGCCAGCCCCGGCCAGGCCGCCTGGTCGTAGAGCTCCTGGGCCACGCCGAAGAACGCCTCGCCGGGCCCGAGCGTGCGCGTCGTCCCGGTAGGCAGTGGATGGGCGCCGATGTTGGCCATGATCGACTCGTAGGCGGCGCGCATGTCGCCACCGGGTTTCCACGGGCAACTGGCGCTGCCGGCGCAGAACGCGAAGAAGGCGTTGAGCTCGCCGTCGAAGCCCGCCGCCTGCTCGATGTTGGTGGCGATGGGGCCGAGGGCGGGATCCAGGGCGCCGTCGAGGACCATGACCCGGATGTGGGTGGGGAACAGCTCGGCGTAGGTCGCTCCGAGGAACGTGCCGTAGGAGAAGCCGATGTAGTTGAGTTTGGCGTCGCCGACGGCGGCGCGGATCTCGTCCATGTCCCGGGCGGCGTTCACCGTGCCGACGAAGGGCAGGACGGCGCCGCTCTTGGCCTGACAGTTCTGGGCGAAGGTCTTGGCGCCGGCCAGCAAGGTCTGGAAGCCGGCGGCGGTGGTCGGCGCCGGGTTCAGGTGGATGAACTGGTCGAGCTGCGGGCCCGTCTCGCAGCGCACCGGCGAGCTGCGCCCGACGCCTCGGGGGTCGAAACCCACGATGTCGAAGTGGTCGAGCACGGACTGGGGGAACAGTGAGGAGATGTAGTCCAAGGCGTCGACGCCCGACGCCCCCGGGCCCCCCGGGTTCATGATGAGCGAGCCGATCTTGGCCCCGGCCGCCCGCTTGCGGTCGAGGGCCACGGTGATCTTCGGGCCTGCCGGGTTGGTGTAGTCAAGGGGCACGGCGAGGCCGGCGCAGTCGTAGCCGGACGGCCCGTCGATGCCGGTGCACGGCTTCCAGGAAACCGGCGCCACCGCCGGCAAGGGGACGGCGGTCGTCGCCGGCGCGGTGGGAGCGGGGGCGGTGACCGTCGTGGCGGTGCCGGTTGGCCCGGTGGTCGTGGTGGCGGCGGTGGTGTGGTGCGAGGAGGTGCAGGAAGTAGCCACCGCCAAGGCTGCGGTCAGGAGGATGGCACGGCGGCGGTGAGGCGAGAAACCGGGCACGGCCCGCCACGGTAGCGGGGGCCGACGCCGAAACGGGCTGCAGTACCGTGCCGTCATGGACGCTGACCTGCGACTGAGCACCTACGCCACCCGCGAGGCGGACCGCATCGTCACCACCCTCCTCGACTGGCTGCGGATCCCCTCCATTTCGGCCCACCCCGAGCGCCGCCCCGACGTGCAAGTATCCGCCATGTTCTGTGCCCGCCTGCTGGAAGGCGCCGGCATGGAGCACGTGGCGTTGCTCACGCCGCCGGTGGCCGAGGGGGAGGAGCAGGCCGCCCCGGCCGTCTACGGGGAATGGCTACATGCCGGCCCGGACGCGCCGACGGTCCTCATCTATGGCCACCACGACGTGCAACCTGCCGACCCGCTGGAGTTGTGGACGTCGCCCCCCTTTTCCCCGGTCATCGTCGACGGCGAGTGCCGGGCGCGGGGGGCGGTCGACGACAAGGGCCAGGTGCTGTACCAGATCGAGGCGGCCCGCGGCTGGCTGACCGGCGCCGGCACCCTGCCCGTGAACCTGAAGTTCATCGTCGAGGGCGAGGAGGAGATCGGCAGCCCGAACTTCGAGGCCCTCCTGGTCGCCGAGGCGGCCCGGCTGGCGTGCGACGTGATCGTGGTCTCCGATACCGGCATGCTGGCGCCCGACGTGCCGTCGATCACCGTCGGGATGCGCGGCCTGGTCACCGCCAACATCGACATCGTGACCAGCACGACCGACCTCCACAGCGGGGTTTGGGGCGGGACGGTCCCCAACGCCGCCCAGGTGGCGGCGGAACTGGCGGCGGCCCTGCACGATGGTGACGGTCGGGTGACCATCCCCGGGTTCTACGACCGGGTGCGCCCGCTGACGGCCGCCGAGGCGGCCTCGCTGGCCGCCCAACCGTTCGACGAGGCGGAATACATGCGCACCGCCGGCGTCGCCGCCCTGCCCGGCGAGGCCGGTTTCACACCGATCGAGCGGACGACGACCCGCCCCACCGCCGAGGTGGTCGGGATCTCCGGCGGCTATCAGGGGCCGGGCAACAAGACCATCGTGCCCGCCACCGCCAACCTGAAGGTCGCCCTGCGCCTGGTGCCCGACCAGCGCCCCGACGAGGTCAGGGCCGCTTTCGAGGCGTGGCTGGCGGGGCAGGTTCCGAGTGGCGTCACCGTCGAGGTCACGGCGGCGGGCGGGGTGGCGCCCGCGCTGACGCCCGTCGAGCATCCGGCGGTGGGTGCCCTGGTCCGGGCCATCGAGCGGGTCTGGGGCGTGTCCCCGCTGTTCACACGGGAAGGCGGCAGCGGCCCGGAGGAGGCCATCGGACGGGTGCTCGACGCGCCGGTGCTGTTCCTCGGCATCTCCCTGCCCGGGGACCGCTTCCACGCGCCCAACGAGCGGATGGTGATGGCCCAGTTCTGGAAGGGACTGCTGGCCGCGGGCGAGCTACTGGCCGAGCTCGGCGCGCCCGGGGCGCTCGGTGGCTAAGAAGCGGGAAAAGGGGGCGGCGGCGGCTCCACCGCCCGATGCCCAGGAATGGGTGTCCTTCGCCGACCCGGACGAGGATCGGACCTGGTTGTTCAATATCACCTTCCTCTTGTCGCGGTGGCACTGCATCTACGGTGCCGGCTGCCAGGGCGTGCTGACCGGCCCGGCCCCGGAACTCGAGCAGGGGTGCTGCTCCTACGGCGCCCACTTCACCGACGCGGCCGACTCGGAGCGGGTGCGGGCGGCGGCGTCGCGTCTCACCGCCGGCCAATGGCAGTTCCGCAACCGGGGCCGGCGCAACGGCATGTTCAAGACCGACGAGGACGGCGCAATGGTGACCCGGTTGGTGGACGGGGCGTGCATCTTCCTCAATCGCCCCGGGTTCGCCGGCGGGGCGGGCTGCGCCCTGCACCGCGGCGCCCTCGAGGCTCGGGAGCGCCCCATGGACTGGAAGCCCGATGTCTGCTGGCAGCTCCCGCTGCGCCGCCAGGACCACACCGACGACGACGGCCACGTCACCTCCACCGTCAGCCAGTGGGACCGGCGTCACTGGGGCGCCGGGGGGCTGGAGTTCCACTGGTGGTGCACGTCGTCACCCGACGCCTTCGGCGGCCGAGTACCGGTGTACCGGCACCTCCGCGACGAGCTGGTCGGCTTGTGTGGCGAGGCGGTGTACGGCCTGCTGGCGGACTACCTCGACGGCCGGCAGGCCACGGCGGTTGTCCCCCTCCCCCACCCTGCCGTTCGTCGCTGACCACGCTCGGCTGGCGATGGGCCAGCCCGGCCCGGCGGCCCGGTGCCGGCCGTCAGGTGCGGAGGGGCCGGAGGATGCCCCAGGCCGTCGCCGCCGTTCCCGGCCACTCGTAGAGGCTGCCCCCGGTGCTGTGGCTCTCCCGGGCGGCCTGCACGAAACCCGCCAGGTCGCCGGCGGCCAGCCCGTCGACGCTCACCCCGCCGATGGGGTCGACGCGGGCGGCGGGGCCGGCGACCGGTCCGAGGTCGCGGCGAAGGCGGCCGATGCTGTCGGCGGTGTAGCGGTAACCGTCGCGGAGCCCCGAGCTCGCCAGCCGGTCGGTCCAGTACACCATCGGCAACCAGGCGTCATACGACGCCACCAGGTCGGTATAGGGGAAGGCGGGCCAGTACTTCGGGTTGACGACCTCCAGCAGCGTGGCGGGAAGGACGATCGCTCCGAGGGGGAAATGCGGCAGGACCCGGCGGAGCTGCCGGGAAAGGGCAACGAGGGCGGCGTTGCGGGCGGCGATGTCGGAGACGGCCGTCGATTCGATGTCGACCGCGACGCCGTCGGCCGGCAACCGGGCGATCTCCTGCAGCCGGGTCAGGTCATCGGCCAGATTCACCGGTGTCGGCATGTACCACACCACCACCGACATCCCGGCCCGCCGGGCCCGGACGATGAGCGGCCGCAGCCGGTCCGGTTCCAGGACGGTGGCCGGTCCGGTCTGCGACGCCGCCTGGATGAACAGGGTCTGCACCCCGGCGGCAGCCATGGCGTCGACGTCGGCCAGCCCGAAGTGCGGGCCTCCGGCGATGAAGGTCTGGCTCCAGGAGTACATGTCGACCCAGCTGCCCAGACCGTCGAAGGGCGCCCGGCGAACGACGTCGCTCTGAGCCGCTAGCGCCTTACCGGAACGGGATGAGGCGGCCAGGACCACAGCACAGGACACCAAGACGAGGGTGATTGCCCCCGCCAGTGTGGCCATCGCCGCCCTTCCGGACCCCTCGCCCTCTGCCCCCGCCCCCACGCAATCCGTCGATCCGGCTAGGTCGGCGAGTGCCCGGCCTCAGTGTCTGAGTACTCCTCTTCCTCGTCCTCGGTGGCGAGGCACCACGATGCGTGATCCTCGTCCGGTTCAGCGCCACATTCCGGGCATGGCTCTACTATTACCTCGGTCGAACGCTTCAAGGCGCGCGCTTCTTCGAAGCGCCGATGCCGTCCCTTTTTCACGTGGTGCTCCCCGTACGAGACGTGCGTGACGCAGTGAGTCTACCGCCGTGTCGTGCGAAGGGAGGGGTCACTTCGGTCAGGTCGGCGTTGACGGTAGCCTCGCACCGATGAGCGACGAGCTCGACGTCGAGGCCATGATCAGCCGGTTCCGGGCCCGGGCCAGTGCCGTCCGTCAACGCGGCATTCCGCCCGTCGAGGGTCCGGACCGGAAGCGCTTCATCGACCAGGCCCGGATCGACTTCTTGGACTACGCCATGATCGGCGACGCCGAGGCCAGTCTCGACGACGGCGTCCTCACCCTGCGCATCGACCTGCGGCCGAAGCCCGCCGACGGCGGCTGAAGGGTCCGGTTACCGACGGGGCGGCGGCCCGAGGGCGTCGGGTTCGGCGGGCGCCAGCGGAACCCGCGAGCGCGTCTCCAGCACCAACCGTCCTCCCCCTTCGAACGCCAGCGCGGCGTCGCCCCGGACGAGCCGCAGGAGCGGTTTGCCCACGAGATCGGCGCGCCACCCGAGGGCCAGGCGGGCGCCGGGATCCTCGGCCAGGAACGCCACCATGTCGGCCCGGGTGGCCAGCAGAGAGGCGTCGATCTGCTGGTCCCGGGCCAGCTGAGCGATCCACGCCGCCGCCAGCGCGATCGCCGGACGGGAGTTGCGGTCGACGTCGTCGGCGGGTGGCAGCCGCAGGTCGCCCTCGGGTAGGTCGCGGCCGCGGGCGATGGCGTCGAGGATCTGGCCGGGAACGTCGCCGCGCAGGTGGCGGCCGTCCAGGCCGCGGATGGACCGCAGGGCGGCGGCGGTGGTCGGCTGGCCGTGCACGATCGCCTGGAGACCCAGATCGGGTAGCACGAAGCGGATGGGCTGGTTGACCTGGCGGGCCCGCAGTTCGCGCCAGGCGCTGACCTCTTGGGCGACGCCGCGGGCCTGACCGCGTAGCTGGCGGGCGTCGCGGAGCTTCCACCAGGCACGCGTGGGGTCGGCGGGTCCGACGGCCCGCCGCCGCAACAGCTCGCACTCCTCCTCGGCCCAGGACAGTCGTCCCCGTTCCGACAGCTGCTTGGCGATGGTGTCGGCCAGTCCGAGAAGGTGGGCCACGTCCTCGGAGGCGTAGGCCAGCTGGCCCTCCGTCAGCGGCCGGGCGCTCCAGTCGGTCAACCGGTCGCCTTTTTGCAGGCGGATGTCCTGGAACGTCCACGTCAGTGCCGACAGGGACGCCAGTCCGTGGCCGAGGAAGGCGGCCGCGATCTGCGTGTCGAACAGCTGGCTCGGGCGGACGCCGCAGGCCTGGAACAGGACTTCCAGATCTTGGTCGGCGGCATGGGCGACCAGCGTCCCGCCGCCGGTCAGGACGGCGCCGAAGTCGCGGAAGTCGACCGCCAGCGGATCGATGAGAGCTATCCCGGGGTCAGCGCCTCCCGACGTGGGCCACGCCACCTGCACCAAGGCCAGATCCGGCCAGTAGGTGCGTTCGCGATGAAACTCGGTGTCCAGGGCGTAGCGGTCGACGGTGAGGAGACAATCGATCAGCTCCGCAAACGCACCCGTGGTGTCGATCAGCTCTGGCACGTCGCAGCCGTGATCTCCTGTGGTTGACGGCCCTGGGCTCTCGTCGCCTCCGGGCGGCGCGATTCTAGGTTGACGGGCGCCGGCCCATGTGGGCCGTCTGGGGCTGAGCAGCCCTGGCGCCTCGGCGCCGGACGAATCCAGCAAAACCGACAGAATTGTGGCCACGGCGTCCCGCCTGCTGCTACGTTTCGCTCGGAATCTGGCGGATCACGGCGACATAAAGGGGTTCATCGATGCGAACAGTCAAAGTTGGCGTGGCGGCCACGGTGATGGCAGCCCTTGCTCTCCTCGGGGGCTCGGCCGCCTTCTCCGGTCAGGCACCGTCCAAAGGGGTCGAGATCACGACACCGACGACGTTCAACCGGTGCGCGGCGATCGACGCCGGCCTCGATCTGGCGATCCACAACGGGCCGAAAAGCGGTCCCGGTCACACCGCGCTGGTGCAGGCCGAAATCATCACCCTTCAACACACGTTCTGCCTGGGCTAGCTCTCGTCTCCTGGCGCCGGCCTAGCCTTGGCCTATGGCCGGCGCCTCGAACGAATCCGTTGGACCCTTTCCCGCGGGTGCCGACCCCGTCGAGTACGACAAGCGGCGCCGGCGGGTGCTGTGGACCATGCCCAGCGGGCTGTACGCCGTCGGGAGCCGGGCCGGCGACCGCCGGAACATGATGACCCTCAACTGGGCGACGCAGCTCAGCTTCGACCCCAAGCTGGTGGGCGTGGGGGTTGAGCAGGGCGCGCTGACCCACGAGTTGATCCACGAGGGCGCGGCGTTCAGCCTGTGCTTCATCGACCGGGAGGACCGGGCGCTCGTCCGCAAGTTCGTCAAGCCGGTCGAGGTCGACGAGGCGGGGGCCAGCATGAGCGGCGTGGCGTTCCACGACGGGGCGGCGACGGGCGTTCCCATCCTCGACCAGGCGGTGGCGTGGCTGGAATGCCAGGTCCGCCAGGAGGTGGCGTTCGGCCAGCACACCCTCTTCGTCGGCGAGGTGGTCGACTGCGGCTTCCAGAAGCCGGAGGAGACGCCCGTGCTGCGGATGGAGGACACCAGGATGAACTACGGCGGCTGAGCCACCCGGCGATGCCGGGAGTTACCCCGAAACCACGGCCGCGAAGCCCTGACGCAGCGTGTTCTCGCTCACCACCCGGGGCTCGAGGAACTGCCAGAGGTAGTCGGGACCTCCCGCCTTGGAGCCCACGCCCGAGAGGCCGACCCCCCCGAACGGCTGGCGCCCGACTACCGCGCCGGTGAGGCCCCGGTTGACGTAGACGTTTCCGGCCCGCAGGGCGGCGCTGACCCGCCGGATGGTGGCCGGGCTGCGGGAGAGGACGCCGGCGGTGAGGGCGTACTCGGTGTCGTTGGCCAGGGCGATCGCCTCGTCCACGTCGGAAACGGGGAACACGCTGAGCACCGGGCCGAAGATCTCCTCGGTGGCCAGACGGCCGTCGGGTCGCACCCCGGCCACGATGGTCGGCCCCACGAACCAGCCCTCGTCGGGCACATCGGACCGTTGCAGCACGACCGTGCCCTCGGTCGGCGCCCGCGCCACGTAGGAGGCCACCTTGGCCTGGGCGTCGGCGTCGATCAGCGGACCCACCTCGGTGCCCATGGCCGACGGGTGCCCGATCCGCAGCACCGAGGCCGCCCCGACCACGCGGGACACCAGCTCGTCGTAGACCTCGCCGACCACGATGAGGCGGGACAGGGCGGAGCATTTCTGGCCGCTGAACCCGAACGCCGAGCCCAGCACGATGGGGACGGCCTGGTCGAGATCGGCGTCGGTGTCCACGATGAGCGGGTTCTTGCCACCCATCTCGGCGATGACCCGCTTGATGTGGCGCTGCCCGGGCGCCATCTGGGCGGCGGCGGCGTTGATCTCGAGGCCGACGGCGCGGGACCCGGTGAAGGCGATGACCGCCACATCGGGGTGGCCCACGAGGGCCGCCCCGACCTCCTCACCGCGGCCTGGCAGGAAGGCCAGCACCCCGGCGGGTAGGCCGGCGGCGGTGAAGGCGGCGACCAGCTGGGCCCCGATGGCCGGCGTCTGCTCGGCCGGCTTGTAACACACCGGGTTGCCCGCGACGAGGGCCGCCGACACCATGCCGGCGGAAATGGCGAGGGGGAAGTTCCAGGGGGCGATCACCGCCGTCACACCGCGGGGCTCGTAGCGCATGGCGTTGATCTCGCCGGCCGGCGACTGCACCGCCGCCCCGGCATCCAGGGCGAGCATCTGGCGGGCGTAGTACTCGCAGAAGTCGATGGCCTCGCAGACGTCGGCGTCGGCCTCGGCCCACGGCTTGCCGGCCTCGAACACCTCCAGACCGGCGAGGGGGAAACGCCGGGCCCGCAGCCACTCGGCCGCCCGGAACAGCACCGCCGCCCGGGCCGGCGCCGGCGTCGATCGCCAGCACGCCCACGCCCGCATGCAGGCGTCCACCGCCTCGGCGGCCTGGGCCGACGAGCAGGCGGCGGCCCGGGCGACCACCACCGACGGCCGGGCCGGATCGGTGGAGCAGAGCGTCGCTTCGGCGGGGACGGTCCGGCCCCCGATGACCGCGGCCACGTCGCCGCCGAGCGTCCCGGGAACGGCGGCAACCGCCGCCGCCATGGCCGCCCGAACGGGCGCCCGCCGCCACTCGGCCACCGGCTCGGGTTGATAGGGCCCGGGCGCCGACGGGTCGGTCGCCGCCCGGCGGCCCACCGGTGGGGCGCCGGGCAGCGAGTCGGGGGAAACCGCGGGCGGCTCGACGAGGGAGGCCACCGAGCGGCCCTCGGCGAAGCGATGGCGGACGAAGCTTTCGTTCGAAGTGTTCTCCAGCAGGCGGCGCACCAGGTAGGCCATCCCCGGGACCAGCTCGCCGACCGGGGCGTACACCCGCAGGCGCAGGCCGAGGCGGCGGATGGCGGCTTGGATGGGCTCGGCCATGCCGTAGAGCATCTGCAGCTCGTAGCCGCTGTCGGGGATCCCGAGGGAGCGGGCCAGGGTGACGGCGTGGGCCAGGGAACGCAGATTGTGGGAGGCGAACGCCGCCCGAACCGCACCGTGGTGGGCCAGCAGGAGGGCGGTCAGGCGCTCGAAGTTGGCGTCGGTCTGGGCCTTGTCCTCGAACACCGGCGACGGCCAGCCGGCGGCGGAGGCCTCGATGGTTTCCGCGTCCCAGTAGGCGCCCTTGACGAGCCGGACCCCGACCGGGGGAAGACCGGAGCGGACCCGAGATGACGCCCAGGCGCACAGGTCGGCCAGGTCCTCGTACGAGTCGCGGGTGTAGGCCTGGATCACACATCCGGCCTGCAGGGTGGAGAGCGAGGGGTCGTCGAGCAGGTCCCGGAACAGCTGCAACGTCAGGTCCTTGGCGTCGAAGTGCTCCATGTCGAACCAGACGAAGACGCCTTGGGCGGCGCAGTCCGCCAACATCGGCCGCAGCCGGGCCGCCGCCGAGGCCAGGCCGTCGCGGCGCGTCAGCGGGGCGAAGTGCGTCGCCAGGGCGGTCGGCTTGATGCTGACATGGACCCGGGCCAGGGGGCCGAGATCGTCTCGCTCCAACAGATCGTCCGGCGCCCAGGACCGCGCCGACGCGGCCAGGGTGGTGACCATCGAGGAGACACGGGAGGCGTAGCGGTCAGCCTCGCCCTCGGTCACCGTCTTCTCGCCCAGCAGGTCGACGACGAAGCCGCTACCCGCCCGCCACAGTTGGTGCAGCGGCGCCACCGCCTCGGCCGGCGTGGCGCCGACGATGAACTGCTCGGCCATCCGCCGGATGTTGCGCCGGGCCACGGTGGCGGTCAGCGAGCCGCCCATGGGCAGGTGGTCGGCCAGCCCGACGCCGAGGTCGAGGGCGCGGGGAACGTCGGGCCCGTCGAAATACTCCCGCACGTGGCGCAGCACCTCGGCGTCGGTGTGAGTGGCGGGAAAAACGTCCACGAACCGGAACAGCTGGGTCTTGAACGACGGGTGGGACATGGCCCAGCCGAGCATGCGGTCGCTCCACCACGACATGCGGTAGACGTTGGCCTTCTCGCCCTCACCGAGCTCGGCGATGCGGGTGGCGAGCGCGGTGACGTCCCGGTCGAAGCTGCCCACCCACCCAGGGTACGGTCGGGCTACGGGATCACGGTGAAGCGCAGCCCGTTGAGGGCGGCGAGGGTGCCCGTTCCGACCTGGCCGCTGAACAGCCCGGCGAGCGCCTCCACATCCGCCGGCGGGACGGTCACCACCACCGAGTCGCCCTCCACCCGCCACTGGGCGGGCGATCCCACCTCGAAACGCAGTGAACCGGCGTCACCGGCGACCACGAAGGCGGCGCCGGTGTGGGTCAGCCGGCGCCGGAGGGCGGGGCCGAGGGCGGTGGCGGCCCCCGCCCCCAGGGTCACGACCAGCGAGCGGAGCCGCGTGCGCCAACTCAGCGACCCCACGTTCAGTTCGTCGAGGGCGCTGCCGTCGGCGGCCACGCCGGCCTCCGCCTCCTCGCGAAAGGACGGGTCGTCGAGCAGCGAGGCGCGCTCGAGCACGGTGGTCAGGCGGGGGTCGCGCCGGCGCAGCAATTCCATGACGGCGTCGGTGCGCCACGAGCGGCACAGTTCCAGCTCGTCGGTGGTGAGCCCCACGATCTGCAGGAACTCCACGTCGCCCAGCGACCCGAGGGTGGGATCGGCGACGATGGCGGCGGCGGTGATGGCCGTGTCGGCGTCCAGCCTGATCGGCCCTCGCAGGTCGACCTGGTGACCGGCGGCAAAGCCGTGGCCGCTCCGCCGGGCGTAGGTCACCAGGCTGACGAGGCAGTCGACCGCCCAGGTGGGGACCTCGTCGTCGGGGCGGGGCAGGCGCAGGGTCAGCTCGAAGCCCATGTCGGCGACGCCCACGGTCACGAGGTGCCACGCCGAAGGCTCCTCGACGGCGTAAATCCGTACCTCCTCCAGCACCCCGCGCCGGCGGGGGGAAAAGGTGTCCCGGGGTGGGCCACCCGCTACCTGGTCGGCGTAGTGCGCCTCCCGGCCCGGAGCCGGCTCGTCCCCGTCGGCCGCCATGCCGGGGCGCTCAGTTCTCGTCCCGGCGGTCCCAGTTCGGGTCCAGCTGGTGGAGGAAGGTGGCGCATCGCTCCGCCTCGTCGACCTCACCGATGGCCGCCGCCCGGGCGCGCAGCTGCTCCAGGGCCCGAAGGAAGCCGCGGTTGCTGGCGTAGCGCCAGCGGACGTAGCCCGATCCCCGCCACCCGGCGCCTCGGAGGGCGTCAAGGCCGCGGTGGTAGCCCACCCGGGCGTAGGCGTACCCCTCGATAGGGTCGGTGGCTGTCTCCGCCAGGGCCGCCCACGCCTCGAGCAGCCGGGGGAACCGGGCGGCCACCTGGGCCAGGGCGGCCTTTCGCTCCCCGGCGGCGACGGCCATGGCCTCTTCCAGCGCCGCCGACGCCGGGGCCGGCATCTGGGGCAGGACCGTCTCGGGCAGGCCGTGGGAGAGCGGGACGGACGACTCATTTGCCATAGCTGCATGCTGGCACAATCGGGCGTGACCGAATCGGGGTGCCTCTTCTGTCGGATCGCCTCCGGAGACGCCCCGGCCCAGGTGGTACTGGCCGAACCCGACGTCGTGGCGTTCCTCGACATCCGCCCCCTTTTCCCCGGCCATACCCTCGTCGTCCCAAGGCGGCACGTCGAGACGCTGGGGGAACTGCCGCCCGACCTCGTCGAGCCACTGTTCGCCGCCACCCGCCGGCTGACCCTGGCGGTGGAGGCGGCCGTCGCCGCCGACGGCAGCTTCGTGGCCGTCAACAACCGGGTCAGCCAGAGCGTCCCCCACCTGCACGTCCACGTCGTGCCCCGCAAGTTCAAGGACGGTCTCCGGGGCTTCATGTGGCCCCGCCATCGCTACGCCGACGACGACGCCATGGCGGCCACGGCCGACGCCATCCGCGCCGCTCTCGTAGGCACACTGGGGTCATGACCACTCCACGCCACGCCCGGGGCCGACGGTGACCCACGCCATGACCGCCGAGACGGTTTCGCTCACCGGTCACGGAGGCGACGAGATCGAGGCCTATCTGGGCCGGCCGACCGACATCGACGGGGTGGGGGGCGTGGTGGTCATCCACCACCTTCCCGGCTACGACGAGGGCACCCGGGAGATCACCCGGCGCCTCGCCGACCACGGCTATCTGGCGGTATGCCCCAACCTGTACAGCCGCGACGCCCCGGGCCAGCCGCCCGAGGAGGCGGCCGCCCTGGTCCGCTCCCGAGGCGGGATCCCCGACGAGCGGCTGGTGGGCGACGTGGCCGGCGCAGCGGCGACCCTTCGGGCCCTGCCGGCCAGCAACGGCAAGGTGGCGGTCATCGGGTTCTGCTCCGGCGGCCGCCACGCCTTCCTCGCCGCCTGCTCCCTGCCGCTCGACGCCGCGGTGGACTGCTACGGCGCCTTCGTGATCGAGCCGCCGCCCGAGGGCTCACCCCTCAAGGTGACGCCGGTGGTCGACCGGGCCGGGAACCTGTCCTGCCCCCTGCTCGGCCTCTTCGGCGCCGAGGACCAGCACCCCTCCCCGGAGGAAACGGCGGAGCTGGCCCGCGTCCTCGACGGGCTCGGGAAGAGCCACAAATTCCACACCTTCCCCGACGCCGGGCACGCCTTCTTCGCCGTGGACCGGCCCAACTACCGGCCGGAGGCGGCCAAGCAAGGCTGGGCGTTGATCTGGGAGTTCTTCGGGCGCCACCTGACGTAGCCCTTGGCGTACCTGGCCGCCCGGCCCCGCCGCCCGCAATCTGTGAGCGATCGGCGTTCTCGGCACCACGGTTGCCACCTGTGGTCAGTTTTGATGCCGAGAACCATGACGGCTCACAGATTCCCCCTCCCCGGCCCTGGCCCTGGGGCCCGGCGGGCGAGGGAGCGGGGAGCGGGGGGCTCAGCTGGCGATGGCCGACAGCACGTCGAGGTTGGCGGCCCGGCGCGCCGGGCCAATGGCGGCCAGCACGCCGGCGAAGCCGGCCAGGACCAGCACGACGACCAGGGTGGAGAAGGGCACGCTCAGCACGGTGCCGCTGTCGAAGTGAATGGCCGAGACGAGCGCCAGCCCGAGGATCAGGCCGACACTGATGCCGAGCACCGCCCCGATCAGGCAGACCACGATGGCCTCGCCCCGGATCATGCGGCGCACCTGGCGGCGCACCATTCCGACGGCCCGCAGCAGGCCCAGTTCCCGGGTGCGCTCGATGACGGACAGGGCGAGGGTGTTCACGATGCCGATGAGGGCGATCAGGATGGAGAAGGCCAGCAGGACGTAGACCAGGTTGAGGAGGGTGCTGATCTGGTTCTTCTCCGACGCCTTGAACGCCGCCTGGTTTTGGACCTGGAGGCCGGCATAGGGGGCGATGGTCTGATTGATGGCAGCCAGCGCCACGGCCGGCGACGCCCGGTCCTTCACGAAGACCCACTGGTCGAGAGCACCCTTCGGGTAATTCTGGTCGTAGGTGGCGAGGGAGACGACGTAGCCGCCCACGAACTCGTTGGGCTGGTAGGTGCCCCCCACGGTCAGGTGCTGGGTGCCGGTGGCGTCGAACCCCATGGTGAGGGTGTCGCCGACGTGGAGGTGGTGGCTCCGGGCGATGGAGTCGGTGACCAGGACCTCGCCCCGGGCCAGCGACCCTACGGAGCCGCTGGTCATGGCGAAGTCGATCACCTCAGGGCCGGTCACCGGGTCGACGGCGATCAGGTCCTTGGTCGACGTTCCGCTGTGCCACGTGGCCTGGCGGCCGGCGGACACCGCCGCCAGTTCGGGCCGGGCGGCCAGGCTCTTGGCCACCTCTGGGCTGAATCCGGAACCGGGGCCGTTGCCGCCGGGCGGGTTCACGATGTAGTCGGCCTTGACGCTCTGGTCCACGATTCGCCCGAGGGTGGCCCGCACGGTGGCGCCGACGGTGCCGATCACGGTGACCAGGGCGACGCCGACCATCAGCGCGGCGGCGGTGGACGCCGTCCGCTTGGGGTTGCGCATGGCGTTCTGCTGACTGAGCTGGCCCGTCATGCCGCCCACCCGGGGCAACGGCGCTCCGAGGACGCGGGCCATCGGCGCCACCACGAGGGGGCTCAGCATGGCGACGGCGATGAAGACCAGACCGGCGCCCACCCCGACGATGATGGCGGCGTTGGATGGCTTGCTGAACAGGCCGACGGCCACCGCGATGGCGCCGATGACGCCCACCGCCGCCCCGGCGACGGAGCGCCCGCGCATCGGGGACTGCTCGGCGAGCGCCGCCCCGGTCATGGCGGTCACGGGAGCCACACGAGACGCCCGCAGGGCGGGGACGATGGCCGAGACCAGCGTCACGACGGATCCGACCACGAGCGAGATGACGATGGTCCGGGGCAGGAGCTGGAGGCTCGAGGTGGGCAAGCCGAGGCCGAGGGCCTTGAACAGCGCCTGCATCCCGAGGGCCAGCAGGGCGCCCGTCCCGATGCCGGCGACGGAGGCGAACACGCCGACGATCCCGGCCTCGCCGATGACCGACCAGGTGACCTGGCGCCGGCTGGCGCCGACCGCCCGCAGCAGGGCCAGCTCCCGGGTGCGCTGGGTCACCAGGATGCTGAAGGTGTTGAAGATGATGAAGGCCCCGACGAACAGCGCAATGCCGGCGAACACCAGCAGGAAGGTCGTGAACATGCTGATGTTGTGCTCGATCGACTTGGCGGTGTTGGCGGCCACGCTGGCCGCGGTGACGGCCTCGTATTTCGCCGGGAGGACGTCGCCGATGCGCTGTGTCAGGTCGGCGGCGCTCACCCCGCTCTGGGCCGCCACCTCGATGGCGTCCCACTGCCCGGGCTGGCCGACCAACGCCTGGGCGGTCGGGCCGTCGAAGATGGCGAAGGTGGCGCCGGCCAGGTTGTCCTGGCTCCCGAAGCCCAGCGAGCCCACGACCGTGAACTGCCGTGGGGCGTGGGCGCTGAGGACGGTGACCCGGTCGCCCAGATGAAAGCCCTTGGTGCGGAAGGTGGTGGCGTCGATCGCCACCTCGTTCCCGTTGGCGGGACCCCGGCCGGTGCGAACGGTGAAGGACGACAGTTGGCGGTCGGGCACCCAGTTGGCCCCGAAGGTCGGCGGACCGTTGCTGCCGCCGATGGGCTTGCCGTCCTTGCCGACAAGCTGGGCGTACCCCTGCACCGTGCCGTCGGCGGCCTTGACCCCGGAGACGGCCCGCACGCTGGCGACGAGGGAGTCGGGCACCGGCGCCCGTTGCACGTCGGCGGCATCGAAGCCGGTACTGGTGAACGCCGTCCTCGAGCGCACCGTGGTGTCCTTGCCCACCGCCGTCTGGGCGAAGAGGGCGTTGAAGGTGTGGTTGATGGTGTCGGTCAGCATGAACGTCCCGGCCATGAACGACACGCCGAGCACGATGGCCAGGCCGGTCATGATCAGCCGCACCTTGTGGGCCAGCAGGCCCTTGACAGTGGCTTTCAGCACCGTCAGTCCCCCAGCACCTTCATGCGGTCGAGGACCTTCTGGGCGCTGGGCGCGACCATTTCGTCCATGACTCGGCCGTCGGCGAGGAACACGATTCGGTCGGCGTAGCCGGCGGCCACCGGGTCGTGGGTCACCATCACGACGGTCTGGTCGAGGTCGTCGACGGAGCGGCGCATGAACGCCAGCACCTCGGCGCTGGCCTTGGAGTCAAGGTTGCCGGTGGGTTCGTCGGCGAAGATGATGTCCGGTCGCGTCGCCAGGGCCCGGGCGCAGGCCACCCGCTGTTGCTGGCCACCAGACAGCTCGGCCGGTTTGTGGCCCAGCCGGTCGCGGATCTTGAGGGTGTCGATCACCGCGTCCAGCCACGCCGGGTCGGCCTTGCGGCCGGCCAGGGCGAGGGGCAGCGTGATGTTCTCCAAGGCGGTGAGGGTCGGCACCAGGTTGAACGCCTGGAAGATGAAACCCACCCGGTCGCGGCGCAGGATGGTCAACGCCCGATCGTCGAGGGTCGAGAGGTCGGTATCGCCGATCCGGATGCGACCGCTGGTGAGGGTATCGAGGCCGGCCAGGCAGTGCATGAGGGTCGACTTGCCCGAGCCTGAGGGGCCCATGATGGCGCTGAAGCCCCGGGCGGCGAAGCTGACGGTGACGCCGGCCAGGGCCCGGACGGCGGTCTCGCCCTTGCCGTACACCTTGACGGCGTCGGTGGCCGACGCGGCCGTCGGCCCGCTCAGGCCGGGGTCGGGGACGGACACGATCTTGAGGGGTGAGGATGAGGGCGGCATGGGATGAGTGTCGCCTCTTGCTGTCGCCGTGTCATCACCGTGAGGTTGGCGATTGGGTCATCCTCGGGGCGTACGCGCCGTGGCGGCGCCGTCATCCGGCAGGGGGACGACCTCCGCGGGAGTCCATGACGGCGCCACCCTAAGCCGGCGTATCCCGCCCCGAGGCTCAGGCGCTGGTGGCCCGCAGGATGAACCAGGCGGCCTTGCCGTTGGGAAGCAACCGGAGGCCCCAGTCGTCGGCCAGGGCGTCGATGAGGAGGAAGCCCCGGCCGCCGTCGTCCAGCGGACTGGGTTGGCGGGTCGCCGGGGGGCGGGGGTCACCATCGGTGACCGCCACCTCCACGATGTCGTCCCGGAAGGTCACCAGCAGCTCGCACGGTCCCCGGGCATGGCGTATGGCGTTGGTGACCAGTTCGCTCACCAGGAGGACGGCGGTGTCCGCCTGGTCGGCCCAGCCGGCGCCGCTCAGCACCCCGGCGGTGAAACCCCGTGCCTGGCCGACGCTCTCGGGGCGCGAGTCGAAGGGCAGCCGGTGAACCAGGGCGGCCGGCGGCGGCGGCTGGACGCGGGCCACGAGGATGGCGATGTCGTCCTCCCGGGTGCCCCCCGCCGGGACCAGGGCGGCCAGCAAGGCGTCGCAGACGGCGCCGGCGTCGTCGCCGGCGGGCGCCACCGCCGCCTCGGCGGCCGCGGCCAGCCGGGCCAAACCATCCTGGATCGACTCACCCCGCCGCTCGACCAGGCCGTCGGTGTACAGGATCAGGAGGTCGCCGGCCCGCACGTCGGTCACGGCTTCGTGGCTGTCCGCGCCGGCGGTGACGCCGAGCAGGACCCCGGTGCCGCCGGGGAGGAAGCTGGCCCGGCCGTCGCGCAGCAACACCGGCGGGGGGTGGCCGGCGTTGCTCCAGCGGAACGTGGACGCCTCGATGTCGAGGACGCCGAAGACACAGGTCGCCAGGGTCAGGCCCAGGCTGTCGAAGCGCCGGTCGACCCTCGCCAGGGCGGCGGCCGGCGAATGGTGATCCTCGTAGGCGTAGGCCCGCAGCGCGCTGCGGAGCTGGCCCATCGACGTCGAGGCGCCGATGTCATGGCCGACAACGTCGCCGACCACCACGCCGGTGGTGCCGTCGTCGAAGGCAAAGACGTCGTACCAGTCGCCGCCGATGGACGCCCGGTCGGTGGCGGCGACGTAGCGCACGGCGACGTCCAGGTGGGGCACGGATGGCACCATGGCGGGCAGCAAGGCCCGCTGGAGGGACTCGGCGATCTGGTGTTCCTGCTGGAAGGCCCGGGCGTTTCCCACCGCCAGGGCGGCGCGGTGGGCGATCTCGACGGCCAGGTCGAGATCGTCGTCGTCGAGCCGCCGGTTGCGGTCGGTCGCCAGGGTGAGCAGCCCGAGGACGCGGCCCCGGGACTCGATGGGGACGATGACGCTGGAGCGCACCTCGGCGTCGCGTGTCGGATCGGCCAGGCGCCGGCTGGCGGCCATGGGGCGGAGGATCTCGCCGACCCGGCCGGCGGGACCGAGGCGGGCCCGGCCGGTGCGGACCACCTCGGCGAACGGCCCCTCGCCGTTGGGGTCGATTCGTGTGGACCGCAGGAAATTCGCCAGCTCGTCGGCGCCGTGGCGGTCGCGGTGCGAGACGGCCACGTGCTCGACCTCCCCCCGGCTCCCGAGGAGCTGGATGATGCACCAGTCGGCCGCCGACGGCGTCAACACCCGCGTCAGGCGGGAAAGCAACTCGTCGAGGTCCATGGTGGTCGTCAGCACGGTGCTCGCCGTGGCCAGGATGGACAGGCGCTGGTGGGCGATCTCGGCGCGCTGCAGCAGGGCGGCGCGTTCGGCCTCGGCCCGCCGTTGCTCGGTGACCTCGACCAGCGTCAGGCCGGCGCCGACCAGTGTCCCCGAGGCGGTGTTGACCGGGAAGTAGCTGACCGTGAAGTGCCGGGTCTCGGCCACCTCCGCGGTGCTGCCGGCGGGCAGGACGCTGCCGTCGAGCTCGATGTGGCGGCCGAGAATGGTGCGCCCGGTGGTCACGACCCGCCGGAGGTCGGCGACCACGTCGATCTGGAGGAGCCCGACGTTGCCGACCCGTCCGCCGATGTGGTCGGTGGCGGCGACGCCGCTCAGGGCGGCGTAGGCGTCGTTCACCCGCACGTAGCGAAGTTCGAGGTCGAAGACCGCGATCCCGACCGGGGCGGAGGTGAGGATGGCTTCCACGAGGGCGAGCGCCTCCTCGGCCATCGCCCGGGCGGCGTGCTCGGCACTGAGCAGGACCGCCCGCTCCTGCTCGGCCAGGCCCAGGTCGACGCCGTCGGTGGCGATCCAGGCGGTGGCCCCCGTGCCGTCGACGGCCGCCAGCCGAAAGGAGCTGACCAGCAGGGCCCCGTCGCGTCGGCGGACCCGGCAGTCCCCCTCCCACGCCTTCCCGGCCGCCACCTCGGCCAGCAGACCGGCCGCCGCCTCCCGGTCGTCGGCGTCGAAGAGCACCTCGACGAGGGGCTGGCCGAGAACGTCGGGGCGGGCGTGGCCGTACAGGGTTTCGGCGGCGTCGTTCCAGCCGGTGATACAGGCGTCGGCGTCGGCCAAGACGACGGCCATGGGAACGGCATCGAGCACGTCGTCAGCCACGGTGATCCCGGCGGACAGCACCCTCAGTGGGCGGGCCGCAGGTCGAGGCCAATGAGGACACGATCGGTGTTGCTGAGGTCACCGATGATCTTGCGGACCGGCTCGGGCAGTCGCCGCTCGAGGGTCGGTATGGCGACAATCTGCTCGCCGCGGGCCAACTGTGGTCGTTCGAGGAGGTCGATTACCTCGATGGCGTATTTGCCCGCTAGGTGTTCCTCGCAGATCCGGCGAAGATTGGCCAGTGCCGCGACGGACCGGGACGTCTCTCCCGCCACATAAAGGCGGAGTTGCCAGGTCGTGTCATTAACGGCCTCTGCGTCGACGCTTCCATTCCCAATGTCGGTCATCGTTGTGTCTCTTTGTCCCCTTGTCTTCCCTTCGCGCTCACCACGTCCAGCAGCTTGATTCCATTGTCGGTCAGCACAAAACCCCTGATCTGATGCGAATGCGCCATGCCCCGGGCCTTTTGGATGAACAGTCCGCGGTCACGCTGCGAGTCCGATTCAAGGTTCCTCAGTTGTACCCAATCGTCGATAAGCGAAGACACCGAGGGATCCTCCCCGCCGGGATCGTGCTGCAGGCTGGTGAATATCGTCGTGATTTGGCGGTTCTTCAGGTAGTCGACGATTCGCATGAGCAGTGCCTTCACTTCGACATTGGCGCCGAGGGAGGTGAAGTCCGTTATCGGGTCGACGACGACGACGTCAGGATCGTGGGCCTCGACCTGCTCATAGATGGTGGTCAGGTGACTCTCCAAGCCGACCTGGGTGGGCCGGCTGGCGTGGATGAGCAACGTGCCGGCGGCGATCCCGCGATCGAGACGCATACCCACCGAGGCCATGTTGCGGGTCAACTGGGACGCCGACTCCTCGAACGCCAGGTAGAGGCAGCGCTCGTTGCGCCGGCACGCGGCGTCGGCGAAGGCGGCGGCGAAGGTGGTCTTCCCCGTTCCCGACTCACCCGAGACCATGGTGACGCTGCCCTTGTACCAACCGCCGCGGCCAAGCATGGCGTCGAGATCCGCCACCCCCGTCGAGACGACCTCCTGGCTGGCGGGATGCTCGAGGCCGAACGAGGTCACCGGGACCACGCTGAAGCCGCGGGCGCCGATGAGGAAGGGGTACTCGTTGGTCCCATGGGCCGAGCCCCGGAGCTTCACCACGCGTATGCGCCGCACCGCCAACTGGTCGTCGACGCGGTGATCGAGGGAGATCACGCAGTCGGCGACGTACTCCTCCAGACCGTGCCGGGTCAGAGCACCCTCCCCCCGCTCGGCGGTCACCACCGCGGTCACCCCGCGGGTCTTCAACCAGGTGAACAGCCGGCGCAGTTCGGCGCGCAGCCGGGCGGTGTCGTCCAGTGCGGAGAAGAGCACCTCCAAGGTGTCGAGGACCACCCGGCGGGCACCGACCTCGTCGATCGCCAACCCCAGGCGGATGAACAGCGCCTCGAGGTCGTAGTCGCCGGTCATGTCGATCTGCTCGCGCTCGACCTTGACATAGTCGACGACGAGCTGGCCCGCCTTGGTCAGCTCGTCGAGGTCCCAGCCGAGGGACGCCACATTGGTCGTCAGCTCCTCGGCCGTCTCCTCGAACGCCAGGAACACCCCGGGCTCGCCCATCTCGATGCCCCGCACCAGGAACTCCATGGCCATCAGGGTCTTGCCGCAGCCAGGCCCCCCGGCGACGAGGGTCGTCCGGCCGCGCGGCAGGCCGCCGGCCGTGATCTGGTCAAGGCCGTCGATACCCGTCGGGCAGTGCTGCAGCCCCTCCGGCGCTGGGCGCGATGTCACCGCAGAAGTAGTACCGAGGAGACAACCCGCCGAAACCTGAGCGCCGTGGCGTGCGGTGGGGTCCCACTCATCGGGAGGACGGAGGTCGTAGCGTTGAGCCACGCCGCCTGTCCGTACCCTCCGTCGCCCCGCCCTGCTGGCTGCGCTGGCCACCGTCGCCGCGTGTGGCGGCGGTGCCACCCACGCCGCCACCCCGACCACCCGACCCGCCGCCACCACCAGGTACTCCACCACCGTGCCGTCGCCGACCGGGTCGGCGGGCGACACGACCATCGCCACGGGCCCGACCCCGCCGGCGACGTCGGCGCACGCCGCCACCTCCACCGGGGGATCGCAGCCGACGACCACGGCCGCGCCGACGCCGGCCGGGTTGCGGGGTGCCACCATCGCCCTCGACCCGGGGCACAACGGTGGCAACTTCGCCCATCCGTCGGTGATCAACGCCCCGGTGTTCGTGGGGAACGGAACCAAGGCCTGCGACACGACGGGCACCGCCACCGCCGACGGCTACACCGAAGCCGCCTACAACTTCGACGTGGCCACCCGGCTGGCGGCCCTGCTGCGGGCGGCGGGAACCACCGTCGTGCTGACCCGGCCCGACAACGCCGGCGTCGGGCCGTGCGTCACCCAGCGGGCGGCGATCGGGAACCAGGCCCACGCCGCCGTCGCCATTTCCATCCACGCCGATGGTGGGCCGACCGGCGGCCGGGGCTTCCATGTGATCCAGCCGGCCCCGATTGCCGGCTACAACACCGCCATCGTCGCCGCCTCGGACCGTTTGGCGCTCGATGTGCGGCGCGACTACCAGGCGGCGACGGGCATGCCGTTCTCGACCTACGCCGGGAGCAGCGGCCTGGAGACACGGAGCGACTTGGGGGGCCTCAACCTGTCGACGGTTCCCAAGGTGTTCATCGAGACCGGCAACATGCAAAACGGCACCGACGCCGCCCTGCTGGAGTCCCCGGACTACCGCCAGAAGGTGGCCACCGGTCTTTTCCAGGCCTTCGCGGACTTCCTCGCCGGTCGCTGACCGGCACCGGCCGCTGACTGGCGTCTCCGGCCCGCATCCGACCGGGGATGGTCAGCCGACGTGGAGCACGTGCTGCCCCCTTTTCCCCCTGCGGAGGATGATGAACCGCTCGCCGATGATGTCCTCGGAGCCAAGGGGCCGGTCGTCGCCCTGCCGGCGGTTGTTGACGTACACCGCCCCGCCGGCCAGGTGCCGCCGGAACTCGCTGCGGGACTCGGCCAGGCCGGTCATGACGAAGGCGTCGCTCAGCAGCAGGCCGGCCAGCGCCACCGAGGTCGTCGGCGCGTCGGCCAGCGCCGACGCCAGGGTCGCGGCGTCGACGGTGGCCACCTCCTCGGTGAACAGCAACTCGGCGGCCCGCTCGGCCCGGGCCGCCTCCTCGGCGCCGTGCACCATCGTCGTCACCTCGCGAGCGAGCGTCCGCGGCGCCTCCCGGCGTTCGGGATGGGTGGCGGTGGCGTCGTCGAGCGCCTCGATGGTCGGGCGGTCGAGGAAGGTGAACGCCCGCAGGTAGCGCCCCACCTCGGCGTCGGGCGTGCGGAGCCAGTACTGGAAGAACTCGTAGGGGCTGGTGCGGGCGGCGTCCAGCCAGACGGTGCCCGACTCCGTCTTTCCGAACTTGGTCCCGTCGGCCTTGGTGATGAGGGGCGACGTCAGCCCGAACGCCTGCACCTCGCGGCGCCGGCGGATGAGGTCGACGCCCTCGGTGATGTTGCCCCACTGGTCGCTGCCCCCCAGCTGCAACCGGCAGCCGTAGCGGTCGAACAGCTGCAGGTAATCCCAGGCCTGGAGCAGCATGTAGCTGAACTCCGTGAACGAGATGCCCTGCTCGCGGCCTTCGAGGCGGAGGCGGACCGAGTCCTTGCGGACCATCTCGTTGACGCTGAACAGCTTGCCCACGTCTCGCAGGAAATCGAGCAGGCGGGCGTCGCCCAGCCAGGTGGCGTTGTCCTCGAAAATGGCGCCCCCCGGGCCGAAGTCGAGGAACCTTTCCAGTTGGGCCTTCACCCCGGCCTTGTTCACCTCGAGCTGCTCGGGCGTAAGGAGCGAGCGCTCCTCGGTCTTTCCGCCCGGGTCGCCGATCATTCCGGTGCCACCGCCGAGCAGGGCGATCGGGGTGTGCCCGGCCTGCTGCAGCCGGCGCAGCAGGCAGATCTGCATCAGGTGGCCCACATGCAGGCTGTCGGCGGTGGGGTCGAAGCCGATATAGGCGACGAGCGAGTCCTGGTCGAGAAGCTTGGGCAGCGCTTCAGGATCGGTGACCTGGTGGACCAGGCCCCGCCACGTCAGGTCTGCGAACAACTCGCTCATGCCGTTCATCCTTATACATGGGCGCCCCCAACGGCCCCGACATGAGCGCCGCCGCCGGCCGGCGGTCTAGCGCGGCCGCCGGCCGGGGTCAGTAGGCGGCGGCGGGCACCGAAGGGCCGCGCCGGTCGGAGCGGGTGGTGCGGTTGCGACCGGCCCGCTTGGAGGCGTACATCGCCTCGTCGGCGGCGGCGATCAACCCCTCCTCGTCCCCGGCGTTGGTCGGCATGGCGGCGACACCGGCGCTCAGCGTGACCCCGGCCAGCCGGGGATCAGCCGACATGCCGGCCCGCATCCGCTCCGCCACTCCGACGGCGTCGTCGAGGGCGCAGCTCGGCAGGATGACGGTGAACTCCTCCCCGCCGTAGCGGGCGACCAGATCGACGTCGCGGGCGGCCGCTGCCAGTCCCCGGGCGACGCGCCGCAGGACGTCGTCGCCGGCCTGGTGGCCGAGGGTGTCGTTGACCCGCTTGAAGTGGTCGACGTCGAAGACCACCAGGCTCAGCGGCTCGTGGGTGCGCCGCGAGCGCGCCACCTCCCGCGCCAGGACGCTTTCAAACACCCGGCGGTTGGCCAGCCGGGTGAGCCCGTCCTCGTTGGCCAGCCGCTCGACTTCGGCCATCAGCCGGGCGTTGCGGACCGCCATGGCGGCGTTGGCGGCGTACTGGTTGAGCATGGTGACCGCCCGCACGGGGAGCTTGACGCCGAGCGGGCCGCCCCGTTCCACCGCCAGCGCCCCGAGCGGCTCCCCCTCGGCGGTGAGAGGCAGCACGACCACGTTGCGGGCATGGGGCAGGAGGCCGTCGAGCGTCGAGTCAAGCACCGGGTCGAGGGCCCGTACCAGGACCGGGCCCCGCTCCGCCCACGCCCGTTCCACCACCACGTCGGTGTGGGCGGCGGCGACGGTGACCGGCCGGTCCGGCCCGTGGGGGGCGGTAGACCTCGCCGTCGTCCCGTCGGCCAAGGCCAGGAGGGCCGCGCCCCGAGGAAATGCGAAGGCGGCCACCGACTGGCTCAGCAGCACCTGGATGATCTCCTCGGGGCACGTGGTGCGCTCCAAGGCGGCGCTCATCTGGGCCAGGCCCTCCAGCTCCACCTTGCTACGCCGCAGCTCCCGCTCGTTGACCCACGAGTAGAAGGCGGTCACGCCGGTGATGAGCCAGAAGGCCAGGATGGAGAGGACGACGACGTCGATGGGCGAGGTGTGGGCCGGCGTACCGAGCAGCCGGCTGAAGTGGACGTTGAGCGACGAGGTGTACAGCAGGGCGAACGTGAGCGAGTCCACCAACGCCATCCGGATGCCGGTCCGGTAGGTGCCGAGCAGGGTCACGGCGATGAGGTGCACGTAGAACAGCACGACGAAATAGCTCTGGGGGCCGCCGGTCGGCGCCATGACCAGGGCGATGTAGCTGACGTCGACCAACTGCATGACCGCTTGCAGATCGAAACGCCACCGCCCTCGCCGCCGGGCCACCTCGGCCAGCACGGCGAATACCGCATAGGCCGCGGTGTAGGGGGCGACGATGCCGACGTTGATCCCGACGGCGGAGGGCGCCAGGGCGGTCACGCCGATGACGGTGAGGGCGATGCCGACGCGCACCACCAGGAGCGCCCCGAACCGCTCGGCCAGCCGGTCGAGGTTACGCCTGGGGAGCACCCGAGCGACGCCCCGGCGGAAGGGCATCATGGCCGGCTCGCCCGCACCCGGTTACGCCGCACCCCGTTACGCCGCTTCTCGCCGAGCAACGTCGTCCTCCTACCGAGTGGTCTCTGTACTGCATCGGCATCGGCGCAGCGGACCTTGAGCAATCTGCCCAAATATTTCGCATTTGCCGGATGGAGGGCACGTTCGTCCGGGTTGGCCGCCCTCAGTTGAGGCGGGCCCGCAGCGTGAAGGCCTGCTTCCGCAGCTGCTCGGCGCCGCCGACACCGGCGTCCGCCAGCTCCTCCAAGGCGTCGGCGGCCTCCCCGAAGCGCCCCATGTTGACCAGTGTCTGGGCCAGCTCGGCCATCTCCTTCGGCGCCACCCCCGGGATGGCGGCGCGCAGGCGGCTGACCCAGATGAGCGAGGCCGGGTCGCGGCGGTTGGCGTAGCTGTTCTTCAGGTTGGCGAGCATCCGGGCCAGGATCGCCCGGGGACGGGCGGCTTCCAGCATGGACGGCGGCAGGGTGCCGGCCTCGCCGAAGAGAGTCGAGAACAGCTCGGCACACTGGTTGGCGTCGAGCAGCCGCCCCCCGTGGAAGGGATCGATCACCACGCCCGGGGTCCCGGCGTGGCGGACGAGGAAATGACCGGGCATGCCGACTCCCTCGAGCGGCACGCCCACCCGGCGGCCCACCTCCATCATCAGCACCGAAAGAGAGATGGGGATACCGCGGCGGCGGTCGAGCACCTGGTCAAGGAAGGAATTGCGGGGGTCGGAGTAGTCGTCGAAGTCGCCGGCGAAGCCCATGTCGTGGAAGAGCAGAGCCCGGATACCGTCCAGGGTCGGCTCGGGGCAGCGGGCGGCCAGCTCGTCCATGCGGTCGAGTTGGGCGCTGACATCGAGGTCCGGGGAGGCGTGGGCAGCCACGAGGAGGGCGGCATGGTCGAGGGCCAGCGCGTTCTCCGGGCCCTGGACGAGCGCCATGAAGGCGTCGGTCGCCGTCACGACCGGGGGGCCGCCGGCGAGGAGGGACAATTCATCGCCAACCAGGGTACCGACGAGCGCCGCCAACCCCGGCGCCCCGACGGGCAGAGCGGCGGGTCAGGGGCAGAAGAGAAGGCCCGCTGCCTGCTTGGCGGCGAGGACCGCCAACGCGTCGGCGTCGACCAGTTGGCGGAAGGCGGCGCTGGCCGCCGCCTCGGCCTGCACCGCCGCCATCATGGGCGCCACCACCGAGACGGGCCGGACCGCCAGGACGACGGTGCCCCCGGCGGCGAGGAAGTCCACCGCCCGCGTGCCGGGCGCCACGTCGCCCACCTGCGCGGCGGCGCCCAGATCGTCGGAGAGGACGAGGCCCTGGAACCCGAGGTCGCCTCGGAGCATGTCCCGCATGACCACGCTGGAAAACACGGCACGATGGGTCGGATCGATCTGGGTGTAGGTGGCGCT
This sequence comes from Acidimicrobiales bacterium, assembly GCA_036264135.1. Lineage (GTDB taxonomy): Bacteria > Actinomycetota > Acidimicrobiia > Acidimicrobiales > Palsa-688 > DATARN01. Next base: position 7,933 of record DATARN010000234.1, on the reverse strand, counting down.
CGACACCAGGGCGAAGCGGGCCCCGGCGTGGATGCCGGCGGCGAAGGCGGCGAGGGACGGGTCGTGCCGGGTGGTCGTGGTATCGGCGACCGAGGCGGTGTCATCGGTGTTGCCCACCACCCGCCCGAGTCCCGGGAAGTGCTTGACGGTGGCGCCGACCCCCGCCGCCTGGAATCCGCCCACGACCGCGGCGCCGTGGGACGCCACCGTTGCCGGGTTGTCGCCCAGCTGTCGCTGGAAGTGGGCGATGGGCTGGTTGGTGGCGGCGAAGGCTGGGGGCACGACGTCGAGCACGGGCGCCAGGTCGATGTTGACGCCGGCCAGCCCGAGCTGCGTGGCCCAGCGGCGGGCGTCGTCCTTCAGGGCGGCGGGGTCCGTCATGCCCTGGACGACGGCCGAGGGTATGGCGTCAAATCCCGGGCCGGCCAGGTTCTGGATCTGGCCACCTTCCTGGTCGGTGGCAACGAACAGCCCGACGCCGGCGGCCGCGGCCGGCGCGCCGCCGGCCAGGGCGCGGAGGCGGTCGGTGAGGGCCCGGATGGCCGTCGCCGGCGACCGGCTCCGGCCGAAGAGGACGACGCCGCCGACGGGAAGGTCGTGCAGCGCCTGGCGGGTGGCGGCGTCGGGCAGGACCAGCGGCTCGCCGAGCATGAACAGCTGCCCGATCCGCTGGGCCTCGCTCAGTCCCGCCTCGACGCGCTGCGCGCAACCGGCGCCGGCGGTGGTGGGCGGCGCCGTCGTCGTCGAGGTCGTCGTCGGTGCGGTCGTCGTCGCCCCGGTGGTGGTGGCCGCCAGGGTCGTCGTCGTCGTCCGGGCCGGCGGCCGGGTTGGGCTGCACGCCCCCCCGGCCAGCACCGCCGCCAGCAGCACCCGCAGGCCCGCCCTTCGGGATCCGCCGTGCCCGAGGCGCCGGCGGTACCAAACCGTGACCGAAGGGGCTCGGCTCAGTGACTCGCCGCCCAGGCCAGGAGCCGATCGGCCGGCCAGGTGTTCACGATCCGCTCGACGGGAACGGCGCACTCGACGGCCCGGTAGCAGCCGTTGATCTGCCACTCCAGCTGCCCGGGGGCGTGGGCGTCGGTGTCGATGGAAACCACGCAACCGTGGTCGAGCGCCTGGCGTAGCAGCCGCTTCGGGGGGTCGAGGCGCTCGGGCCGTGAGTTGATCTCGACCGCCGTGCCGTGCTCGGCGCAGGCGGCGAACACCGCGTCGGCGTCGAACGTGGACTCCGGACGGCCCCGGCCGACCACGATTCGGCCGGTGCAGTGGCCCAGGATGTCGGTGTGGGGGTTCTCCACCGCCCGGACCATGCGGGCCGTCATGCCGTCGGAGTCCATACGCAGCTTGGAGTGCACGCTGGCCACCACCACGTCGAGCGAGGCCAGCAACTCGTCCTCCTGGTCGAGGGCCCCGTCCTCCAAGATGTCGACCTCGATCCCGGTCAGGAGCCGGAAGGGGGCCAGCTCGTCGTTGACGCCCGCTACCACCTCCAGCTGCCGGCGCAACCGGTCGGGGCTCAGCCCGTGGGCCACCGTCAGCCGGGGGGAATGGTCCGTGAGCACCACGTAGGCGTGCCCCAGGTCGCGGGCGGCTCGCGCCATGACGTCGATGGGGCTGCCGCCGTCGGACCAGTCGGAATGGGTATGGCAGTCGCCGCGAAGAGCGGCCCGCAGCTCGGCCACGGCCGGGGGGATGGGCGTCGCCTTTTCGGGTTCCGCCTTCTCCTCCAGGCGGGCCAGATAGTGGGGCTGCTGGCCGGCGAGGGCCTCGGTGATGACCTTGGCGGTGGTGTCGCCCACGCCCGGCAGGTCGCGCAGCCGCCCGCCGGCCGCCAGCTCGGTGAGGCGGGCCGGCCCCGCCTTGGCGGCGGTGGCGGCGGCGCTGCGGAACGCCCGTACGCGGTAGGTGGGTTCCCGAGCCTGTTCCAGCAGGTAGGCGATGCGCTCGAGGGCGGCGACGGGATCGATGGCGTCGCCGGTGTCATTACCCTCCGCCACCACCACCCCCCGCGTTGCCGTCCTGCTGCACGGTAGGCGGTGGCGCCGGCGGGGCACCGACGTCCTGCAGGAGGGCCACGGCGCCGGCGTACTCGGCGCTCGTGAGCTGGCCCGCCTGGTACCACTGGATGGCCTGGTTCTCGAGGGCGGTGGCCGCACTGGCCCGGGCCGAGGGGTCGGCGGTGCCGGCCACCTGGGTCAGGGCGCTCGCCAGCTGGCTGGCGGCGGCGCTCTTGGAGTGGGCCAGGTGGCGGGCAAAGGCGGCCAGCGCCACGCCGAGTGGGTCGGTCGGACGGACGAGGGATGGGGTCGTCGTGGGCGGCGCCAATGTGGACGCGGGGACGGTGGTGGCGGCCGTCCTCGGGGGCGGGGCACCGGTGGTGGCGGCGGCGACGCTCGTACTGGTGGCCGTCGACGCGGCGGCGGGACGGCCGGAACTCCCGCCCGAGCTCAGCACCGCGATGATCAGGGCGACGAGGGCGGCCGCCGCCACGGCCGCCACGATCCAACGAAGGTCGGTTCGCCGCCGCGGGTAGGGGGGATCCCGGTACGGCGCCTCCGGCATCGTGGCCTCGAACCCCACCGCCGGGCCGGCGGCGCCGTCCCCTCCCGCGACCCTCGTCGCGGCCGCCGCCCCGTCGCCCACGGCCAGCGGTGGGATCGCCATGATCGACGTGGGGGTGGGCGCCGCAGCGCGGCGGAGGTCGGCGGCCATCTGGCCGGCGGTCGCATACCGCGAGGCCGGGTCCCGTGCCATGGCCCGGCTGATCACCGCCACCAGTTGCGGGTCGGCATCGGGGCGGAGGAGGTAGGGGTTCTCCGGCGCCGCCTGCATGGCGGCGGCGGCAATGGCGACCGGCGTGGCGCCGGCGTAGGGCTTCCTCCCCGTCAGTGCCTCGTAGAGGACGACACCGAGCGAGTAGAGGTCGCTCTGCCGGGTGGCCGGCTCCCCCATGGCCCGCTCCGGCGCCAGGTACGCCGGTGTCCCGAGCACCAGACCGGTGCCGGTCATGGCCGCCGTGGGCTCGCCGGCCGCCTGCGCCTCGGCGACCCGGGCGATGCCGAAGTCGGCCACCTTGGCCCGGCCGTCGGGACCGAGGAGGATGTTGGACGGCTTGATGTCGCGATGGATGATGCCGGCGTCGTGGGCGGCGCCGATGGCGGAAAGGGTCTCTTCGGCCAAGCGGTGCAACCACGTCAGGTCGAGCGGCCCGTGGGCGATGGCGTCGGCCAGGGATTCGCCCCGCAGCCGCTCCATCACGATGTACGACCGACCCTGGTCGTCACCCGCGTCGTAGACGGCCACGACGTTGGGGTGGGTGAGGCGGGCGGCGGCGCGGGCCTCCAGCTCGAAGCGCTGGCGCAACCCCGCCTGAGCGGCCAGGTCGGGGCGCAGCAGCTTGACGGCCACCACCCGGTCCAGCCGTTCGTCACGGCCGTCGTAGACCTGGGCCATCCCTCCCGAGCCCAACAGGGGACCGAGGCGGTACCGCCCCCCGAGGACGATGTCCGGCGCGACGGAGGCGTCCACGCCACAGTCCTACCCAACTGCGCAGGCCGGCGCACGCCGGCCAGCCCCGCCCGGGCGCCGGCGGGAGGCACAATGGGGCCGATGTCCGGCTCCCGACGGCCCGCCGATACCCACGCCGGCAAGCGGCCGGCGGCGCTACTCCTCACCGGTGGCGCCAGCCGGCGCATGGGCCGGGACAAGGCCGCGCTGGTCGTCCCGGGACGCGACCGGACGCTCGCCGTCGCGACCGCCGCCCTCCTGCTGGCGGTGGCCGACCCGGTCTTCGAGGTCGGGCCGGGCCACACCACCCTTCCAAGGATCCGGGAAGACCCGCCCGGCCGCGGCCCCCTGGCGGCGATGGCCGCCGGCGCGGCGGGCCTCGGCCCGGCAACGGCCGCTCTCGTCGTGGCCACCGACCTGCCCCACCTCACGGCGCCGTTCCTGCGGCGCCTGGCGGAGCACCCCGCCCCGACACCGGACCACTGCGTCATCCCCTACGACTGCGAAGGGCGACCGCAGCCCCTCTGTGCCCGCTACAGCCCCGCCGCCCTCGCCCTCACCGCCGAGCTCACCGCCGCCGGGTTCCGCGCCATGCACGCGTTGCTTGACCGCGTCCCCATCACCCCGCTGGCCGCCGGCGACGATGTCCGCGACGTCGACACGCCGGCCGACCTGGCCGCCCTGGTCCGACCCGTCCGGCGGTGAGGCATCCCGTGACTCCGGTGCGGGTCGTCGCCGTCCGCCCGGACCACCACCTGGAGATCCCCGACCAGCTGGCCACCGAGGAGCCCATGGAGATCCGGGCCGCTGGCCCCGGTCAGCGCCCGGCGCCGGTCGCGGTCACCATGCGCACACCGGGCCACGACTTCGACCTGGCCGTCGGCTTTCTGCTCACCGAGGGGCTGATCGACGGGTCGAGTGACGTGGCCGCGGTCAAATACTGCGACCTGCCCGCCGACGCCGACCAGCGATTCAACGTGGTCACGGTGGAGCTCACCCGGCGCCTCCCCGAGGACCGGGCCAACCGGTCGTTCGCCGTCAACGCCAGCTGCGGCGTGTGCGGCAAGTCCAGCATCGACGAGGTGGCGGTGGCGTGCGCCCGACTGCCGGCGGCGGCCCCCGTCGCCCGCTCGTTCATCCTGGGGCTCCCCGACCGGCTGCGGGCCGAGCAGGCGCTGTTCGACCGCACCGGGGGCCTGCACGCCGCCGCGGTGTTCGACCCGGCCGGCGACGCCGTCACCCTGCGGGAGGACGTGGGTCGGCACAACGCGGTCGACAAGCTGGCGGGCCACGCCGTGCTCGGCGGCCAGCTGCCCCTTACCGGGAAGGTGCTGATGGTGTCGGGGCGGGTCAGCTTCGAGATCGTCCAGAAGGCGGCGCGGGCCGGGCTGGCGGTGATCGCCGCCGTCTCGGCGCCCTCCAGCCTGGCCGTGCACGCCGCCGACGCCCTCGGGGTGACCGTCGCCGGGTTCGTCCGCGGCGACCGCTTCAACCTGTACAGCCATCCCGAACGCGTCGAGCTCTCATCCTAAGGGGGGAAAAGGGGGCCGGGTCGCCTAGGGCCGCGGTTCGCGGGGCAGGCCGAGGATGCGCTCGCCGACGATGTTCCGCTGGATCTGGGCCGTGCCGCCCCAGATGGTCTCGGAGCGGGAGAAGAAGAACGACGACTGCAGCACGCTCACCGGGTAGCCGGGGAGGGGCCGGCGCAGCCCGACCCCGGGGACGACCTCGGGCTCGCCCGGGCCGGTCAGAACCTGGCCCGCCATCCCGAGCAGGCCGATGGCCAGGTTCATCGCCTCCTGGTGGTACTCGGACCAGAACATCTTGTTGGTGGCCGCCAACGCCGCCACCCCGGAGTCGTGGCCGGCGCCGAGGGCGGCGGTCAGCGACCGGTACCCGTTGATCTGCATGATCTTGACCTTGGTGTAGGCCGCCGCCAGCGCCTGGCGAACCAGCGGGTCGCGGGAGCGGCCGCGCTCCTGGGCCAGGGAGATCAGCTCGTCAAGCTCCTTCTTGAAGCGGCGGTGGCCCGTCGTGGCCGACGTGCCCCGTTCGAAGCCGAGCGTCGTCATGGCGACCGTCCAGCCGTTGTTGACGCCGCCTACCACGTTGCCCTTGGGGCACCGGGCGCCGTCGAAGAACACCTCGTTGAACTCCGCCGACCCGTCGGGCTGGCGAATGGGGCGCACCTCGACGCCGGGCTGCTTCATGGGGACGAGGAGGTAGGAGATCCCGGCGTGCTTGGCGGCGTCGGGGTCGGTGCGGGCCAGCAGAAAGATGTAGTCGGCTTCCTGGGCCCCCGTCGTCCACACCTTCTGGCCGTGGATGACCCACTCGTCGCCGTCGAGCACGGCGCGCGTCGTCAGCGACGCCAGGTCGCTGCCGGCGTCGGGTTCGGAGAAGCCCTGGCACCACGAGATCCGCCCCGAGAGGATCCGGGGCAGGAATTCCCGTTTCTGCTCCTCGCTCCCCCACCGCAGGATGGTCGGCCCGACCAGGGTGTCGCCGAAGAAGTCCGCCCGCATCGGTACCCCGGCGCGCTCGAACTCCTCGGCCAACACCACGCCCTGCATGGTGCTCAGGCCGCGGCCGCCGTACTCCTCGGGCCAGGTGGCGCAGATCCAGCCGCCGGCGGCCAGCTTCTCGTTCCACTCCTCGTAGCGGTGGCGGCGCTGCTCCTCGGTCAGCTGGGTCGCGGTGTCGGCTGGGAGGTTGGCCTCCAGCCACGCCCGGATCTCGCCGCGGAATTCCTCCGCCTCGGGCGGGTAGTCCAGATCCATGTGGCCCCGTCAGGCCGGCCAGCGGTAGCTGGTAAGGGCGCTCCACTCCGGCGCCGTCATGTACTGCCACACCCAGAACGAGGCGCCCACCGCCCCGCCGCGGCGGGCCACGTCGAGGAACCGGGCGATCTCCGCACCGCTCGGTGAGCCGTCCCGGCCGCCGTAGGGACCCATGTCGTAGGCCTGGCCGATCAGGTGCACCGGGGCCAGCTTCGCCAGGTACTGGATGGCGAGGGCGGCATAGGCCCCCGGCTCGGTGCAGTTCCAGTACATCATCGGGGTGAAGGCGTCGATGTACGGAGCCATCGCCTGGTACGGGTAGTTGGCCTGCCAGTAGGTGGTGGGCGGGTACACCGTGGCCATGAGCGGCCGGCCACCCATGAGCGGGCGCACCAGGCCGAGATAGGTCGACGCCCGTTTGCCCGACAGGGCGGTGCCTTCGCTGGCGGTCTCGATGTCGGCGCTCCACCCGTCGAGGCGGTCGCCGTTGGGCGCCCGCCAGGTGAGCGCCTGGTTGGTCCAGGCCACGTCGCCCACCGGGTCGTACAGGTATGGGAACCCCCACCCGATGACTGCGATCCCCTTGGCGTGCATGGCCGGCACCAGGGCGTTGAGGAAGCTCTGGCCGTAGAACCCGTCGAACGAGCTACCCAGGCGGACCCACACCTGGTGGAGACCGGCGCCCACCGCCTGATTGACGATGGCCCCCACGTTGCCGCCGTCGGTCCGGTTCTGCTCCCAGATCCACATCCCCTTGCCGGCGATCACCGCCAGGTCGCGGACCCTCGGCGTCGCCGCCGGAGGCGACGGCAGCGCCGACTCGGGCACCAGCACCGCCGGATGGCTGGGCGCGCTGGGCGGCGGCGGCGGATGCGACGGAGGGCAGCCGGTCAGGGCGACCGGCCCGATGGGGGCGGTGGCGACGACCGTGGTCGTGGCCGTGGCCGGCGCCCGGGTCGGCGCCGGGCGGGTCGAGCCGGCGGGCCCGGTGCTGCTCGGCGCAGGCCGGGACGTGGTCGAGCCGGTCGCCGGCTTCGGGGCGGTGGTGCCGGTGGTTGCTGCCAGCGACCGCGGTGCCGCCGATCCGTTCCTCGTCACCGCCGCCGCCACGCCGGCCAGCAGCAGAACCACGGCGACCGCCAGCAGCACCGCCCGCCGTCCGCCGCTCAACGCCGTCACCGCACCACCTCGGGAGCCACCGCCGCTTCGGTGGCGACGGGAAGCTCCACGACGCGTCGCACGGTCCCACGGTACCGAGCAGCATCCAGCGCTGCCGGGCGGACGGGCCCGCACGGCCGCATGAGCGCGAGAAAGCCGCGGGGCACAGCACCTCCGCCCCCCAGCGGTTTACCCGGTATTCGTTTCGTGCCCCCGCCGACGGGCGGGTCTTACTCCCAGCTCTTTTTGCCGTCCTCTGTCCCGCGGTCGGTCAGTGCGCAAGCCGGCGGACGTTGGCCGCCTGAAGCCCCTTTGGGCCTTGGCTCACCTCGAACTCGACTTCTTCGTTCTCCTCGAGGTTCCTGTATCCAGCGCCTTCGATGGCGCTGAAGTGCACGAACACATCCGGGCCGCCCTGCTGGGCGATGAAGCCGTAACCCTTTTCAGAGTTGAACCACTTCACGTGTCCCGTTGCCACAAGCAATCCC
>DATARN010000192.1:0-8794 GCA_036264135.1 Acidimicrobiales bacterium | reverse complement strand
CACCTTGGCCAGGTCCGCTGGCGCCGACGTCGACGTGTAACGACCGCACATCCGGCGAAGGTACCGCCGGCCCGTGACCGCTCGGCTGGGCGCTTAGCCAGCCCTCTCGGTGGCCGCTGGTTTCCGGGCCCCGGCGTTCTGGCGGGAGGCGGCCTGTTCCCGGGCCCCGGCGTTCTGGCGGGAGGCGGCCTTCTCCCGGGCCACGATCCGGCTGCGGGCCATGGCCGGCGGGCGGGCGCCGGCGGGCGTCACAAAATCGTCGAGCAGCCGCCGGGTGGCGACCGCCACCTCGTCAACGGCCCGGTCGAACGCCTCCTGGTTGGCCCGCGACGGGGCCCGCTGGCCACTCACCTTGCGGATGAATTGCAGGGCGGCCGCCTGGACCTCGTCGTCCGTGGCTGGCTCTTCGCCCCGAAGGGTGACGATGCTCCGGCACATGCCGGCCACGCTACCCACCGCGGGCGGCGGGACGGGCCAACGCCGCCCGTTGCTCCTCGATCGCCGGCCGCCGCCAGCAGCCGGCGAGGTGGTCGTCCACCAGACCCATGGCCTGCATGAAGGCGTAGACGGTGGTCGGGCCGACAAAGGTCCAGCCGCGACGCTTCAGGTCCCGGCTGAGGGCGGTGGATTCGGCGGTCACCGCCGGCAGGGGCAGGCCGGGCGGTTCGCCGAGCGGCTCCCATTGCCACACATAGGCGGCCAGGGACCCGAACTCGTCGCGCACCTCGGCGGCGCGACGGGCGTTGTTGACGGCAGAGACGATCTTGCCCCGATGGCGGATGATGGCCGGGTCGGCGACAAGGCGGTCCACGTCGGCGTCGGTGAAGGCGGCGACGTCATCGATGTGGAAGTGGGCGAAGGAGGCCCGGAAGGCGGGACGTTTGCGCAACACCGTGATCCAGCTCAGCCCGGCCTGGAATCCCTCCAGGCACAGTTTTTCGAACAACGCCTCGTCGCCGGTCACCGGCACGCCCCACTCGTTGTCGTGGTACTCCCGGTAGAGCGCATCGCCGGCGCCCCAGGCGCAGCGGACGTTGCCGTCCTCCCCCTCCGTCAGCCCCAGGCCAGCGGTCATAACAGCAGGGCGGCGGCGAACCCGGCGGCCAGCAGCACCCCGGCCGCGGCGTCGCGCCAACCCGGCCGCGTTCGTGACGCCGAGATGGCACCAAAGCCGCCCCTGGCTTCCATGGCGTCGCCGAGCTCGGTGGCCCGCCGCAGAGACACCGCCAGGCTGGTGAACAGCAGGTCCTGGGAATCGCGAAGGATCCAGTTCCATCTCGGCTCGCGCTCCAGCCGGCCGGTCGGTCGCAGCCGGCGGGCGGCGGCCAGGGTCCTCACCTCCTCGATCAGTAATGGGAGGCAGCGGATTGCCAGCGCGATCGACGCCGCCCACTCGTCCACCGGCAGTCTCACCCACCGCAGGGGCCGCCCCAGGCTGGCCAGGGCGGGGGCGACCTCGGCCAGGTCGGTGGTCCAGGTCATGACCGCCGCCGCCACCAGGACCACCAGCGCCAGGGCGGTGATCCGGGCCCACTCCTCGAGGCCGCCCCAGCTGACATGGACGCCGAGGAGGTGGCCGACGGGATGCTTGGACGATCGCAAGGTCAAGAAGGCGCCGAGGGCGAAGCCGATCCAGAACCACCGCGGCGGTCGGGGCAGCGAGCCCCTCGGGATGCGAGCCACGACCCAGGCAACCGCGACGAGGACGGCGCCGGCGGCGATGGAGGACCAGGTCGGTTTGAGGAAGAGCATGAGGGCCATCACGACGACGCCGACCAGCTTGGTCCCCGCCCACAGCCGGTGGACAGCGGTGTGCCCGGGGAGGGGGCGCATGAGCGTCATCTCCGGCTGGCGGCGCCGGCGCGGGGATTCGGGGGCGGTCATCCGGTCTTGTCCGCGGCCATGGGCCGGTCGTCGAGCAGCCGGCCGCCGGCCAGGGTGACGGTGCGGTCCACGAGCCCCTCGGCTCCGTCGGTATCGTGCGACACGAGGATGAGGGTAAGGCCGACCTGAGACCGTAACTGCGTGAGCACGGTGACCAGGCCCCGGCGGGCGGCACCGTCCAGCCCGGCGAACGGCTCGTCGAGGATGACGACCCGCGGCCGGCGAGCCAGCATCCCGGCCAGCGCCACCCGGCGCTGCTGTCCGCCGCTCAGCTGGTCCACCGACCGGCCGCCCAGCTCGGCGGGGTCCAGACCGACGAGCGCCAAGGCGGCGTCTGCGGCGGCGTTGTCGACACCCGACGCGGCGCGCACGTCGGCCCGCACCGCGCTGCGCAACAACTGCAGCCGGGCGTGCTGGAACGACAGCGCCACCTGGCCCAGCCGGCGGTCGAGCGCCTGGCCGTCGAGAGTCGCCTGGCCCTCGGTGGGCACCAGCAGGCCGGCGAGGATCCAGGCCAGCGTGGACTTCCCCGAACCGTTGTGGCCGACCACCATGATGGCCTCACCGGATTCCACCCGGAGGTTGACGTCGGCCAAGGCCCGATGGGCCCATGGGGTCCCCGGGGTGTACACGTGGCCGAGACCGGTCAGCTCCAGGGTGCCCCCGTCGCTCCTCACCACCTCGCCGGTACCGCCGTGCGTGGGAGCCGGCGCCGGCGCCGGCGTCGGAGTCGTGAGCGGCACGGCCACCGGCTCCGGCTCGAGCTCCGGCGGGGCGGGGACGATCAGGCCGCGATCCAGAAAGATGGTGCGATCGGCCCGCCGGGCCTCCTCGAGGCGGTGCGTCACGTGGACGACCGCGATGTTCTCCTCGCCGGCCAGGGTGGCCAGCAGGTCGGCGAGCAGTTCCCTCCCGGCGGCGTCGACCATGGCCGTCGACTCGTCGGAGATGAGGAGGCTCGGCCGGCGGGCCAGCGCCGAGGCCATGGCCAGGCGTTGCAGCTCACCGCCCGAGAGCGTCGAGGTTTCCCGGTCGGCGAATCCCCCGAGCCCGACCCGTTCCAGCAGCTTCTCGACGTCGACGTCTTGGTCGAGCGGCATACCCCAGGCGACGTCGTCACGAACCCGCACCCCGAGAACCTGGCTCTCGGGCCGCTGGAAGATGGTTGCCGTGCCGCCGGGCCGGCCGGGAGCGACGGCGCCGGGTCGATGCACGGTCCCCGAAGTGGGGGGCCGTCCGGCCAGGATGCGGACCAGCGTCGATTTGCCCGACCCGTTGGGCCCGACAACGGCCACGAACTCGCCCGGGTCCACGGTGAGCGACACGCCCCGCAAGGCAGGCGTCGCCACGCCTGGGTAGGTGTAGGAAACGTCTTCGAGGCGCACGGGCACGGGGCCTGGCGGCTCCACCTGGGCTGGCGGGGTCCTTTTCCCGCGCGCGCGCTGCTCGGGTGCCGCGGGGGCGGGGAGCCGGGTGTGCTCCAGGCGCAGAAGAGGCGGCCAGGTCAGGATGCGCCCGCACACGGTGGCGCCGATGATCCCCACCAGCAGGGCGATGGGCACGCCGACGGCCCAGTGGGCGACGGACCAGTGGACAATGGGATCGATCAGGCGCGTCACCCGTACCAGGCCGATCTGGCGAAGGTTGAGCTTGGCGCCGTCCCAGTTGTTGGTGATCTGGTCGAGAGCGAGGGTGCGCAGCTGGCTGAAGACGAGGAGGACGGCGTCGGCACCCAACACCGCCAGCGGCCACAGCACCGCCACGGCCACCGCCACCATGCGGATCATGCCCCACCCCCGCCGCCACGCCACGCCGAGCAGCGTGCCGATCACCGCGCAGGCAACGACGTTGGACGCCAGTCCGGTGCCGGCGATGAGCACGGCCACCGTGGACCCGGCCACCGTGCCCGCAATAACCGCCCGCGGCCGGTTGCGGGCGGCGATGGCGGCCATCGGGGCGATGGCGGCCAGGATGAACAGGGTCGTCACCGGCAGCAGCCACCCGATGGCGATCAGGGCGACGGAGACGTCGGCGAGGACCGCCGCCTCGGCCAGCTCCTGGGGGCGGAGGGGTCCTCTCCCCCGCCACGACGCCAGCCGTTTTGCCACCGACCCAGCCTGTCACCTGTTCGGCTCCCTGGGCGCGCACGGTCGTGCCGCCACTGCACCGGCATCGGGCGTGTGATTGGGTGGGGCCGATGAGGCAGTACGTCCACGGCTACGACGAACGGGAGAACGAGCGGCTGCGAGACCAGGCCGGAACCCTGGTGGAACTGCTCCACGGCGACGTGCGGTATCCGGCGGGGAGCAAGGTGCTGGAGGTCGGCTGCGGTGTGGGGGCACAGACACTCCCTCTAGCCGGGCGCAACCCGGAAGCGCAGTTCACCGCAGTGGATATCTCGGCGGAGTCGATCGCCGAGGCGCGGTGGCGCGCCGATGCCGCAAGGTTGTCGAACGTCGCCTTCGGGCAGGCGGATCTGTGGGGGCTGCCGTTTGCCCGGGCGTCCTTCGACCACGTCTTCGTGTGTTTCGTGCTCGAACACCTGGACCGCCCGGTGGATGCGCTCGTCGGTCTGCGAGGCCTCCTGCGGCCGGGAGGAACGATCACGGTGATCGAGGGTGACCACGGGTCGGCGTATTTTCACCCCGACGATGCCGCGGCCCACCGGGCGATCCGGTGCCAGGTCGACCTGCAACGAGAAGCCGGCGGCAATGCGCTCATTGGCCGCCAGGTCGCTCCCCTGCTGGTGGCAGCCGGCTTCCGCCGGGTCCGGGTGGAGCCCAAGATGGTCTACGTGGATGCCAGCCGGCCCGACCTGGTCGACGGGTTCACCAAGCGGACGTTTACCGCCATGATCGAGGGCGTTCGTGGGCCGGCGGTGGCGGCGGGAATGATCACCGCCGACCAGTTCGACCAGGGCATCGCCGCCCTGTACCGCACCACCGCGGCCGACGGGGTGTTCTGCTACACGTTCTTCAAGGGAGTGGGCCAGGCGTGAGTGAGCATGATGGAGATGTCGATACGGCGGTCCGCCGCGCCCTGGCCGACACCGGGGTGCCCTACCAGCTGGTGCCGTGCGACCCGGCCCTCGCCGACACGGCGTCCTTTACCCAGGCCTACGGCTATTCACCGAGTGACTCGGCGAACACGATCATCGTGATCGGCAAGGGCCAGGAGCCCCGCTACGCCGCCTGCGTGGTGCTGGCCGACAGCCGCCTCGACGTCAACCGGGCGGTGAAGCAGCGCCTCGGGGTGCGGCGGGCGTCGTTCGCCTCGGCCGACGAGACCACCTCGCTGACCGGGATGATGATCGGTGGGGTGACGGTCTTCGGCCTGCCGCCCGACCTTCCCGTCTGGGTCGACGACCGGGTCATGGGCCGGGACCAGATCATCCTCGGTGGCGGGAGCCGAAGCTGGAAGGTCGTGGCGCCACCGTCGATCCTGGCACGGGTCCCTAACCTCGAGATCGTGCCCGGATTGGCCCTCACCGCCGAGGGGTGAAGTGCTTCCCCAGGGTGTCCTCCTGCTGCTGGTAGGACGACCCGATGGCCGGCCCGTAGAGCGCGGTGGGGGGCTCCAGCATGCGTTCGAAGGTGAGCTTGCAGACGGGCTGGCCGTCTTCGATCATGAAGGGGACGTCGTGGGCCCGGACCTCGAGGGCGGCGCGGGAGCCGTGGAAGCGGCCGCCGGCGTCGTAGCCGAACCCGGGGTCGAAGAAGCCGGCGTAATGGGTGCGCAGCTCGCCGCTGGTCGGGTCGTAGGCCGTCATCTCCGCGGCCACGGTCGGCGGGATGGTGACCGCCTCCTTGGACAGCAGCAGGTAGAAGCGTTTTGGTGACAGCACGATCCGGCCGCCCTCCTCGCGCCGGACCCGCTCCCAGTACTCGTCGCGCTCAAAGGGACCGAGGCGGGTGAGGTCGAGCAGGGCGGTGTTCTCCCGGGCTCGATAGCCGACCCACCCGTCGGTCGCGGCGCCGCTCAGGTCGAGGCTGAGGAACAGCCCGTTGCTCACCGCCAGCGACTCGTCGGGCACGGGCCGCCCCTTCTCGTAGAGGAGGGGTTGAGCCTGGTGTTGTTCTCTGATTTGGGCGTCGGTGACCGCGCTGTGGCCGACCGAGAGCCGCAGCTGGTTCAAGGCGAGGTCCTCGCGGACCCGGATGGGAAAGGACAGCGGCACCACTTCCAGGTAGAGCCGGCCGCGGTAACCGGCCGCGACCTCGTCGAAGCGGTAACTGCCGTCGCTGATGAGGCGGGTGAACACGTCCAGGCGGCCCGTCGAGCTCTTGGGGTTGGCCTTCGCCCGCATGGTGGAAGGCAGGGCCAGCTGCTCCTTGAGCGGGATGAGGTAGGGCCGGCCGGGCTCGAGGACCACGCCCTCGCGGTGAAGGTCCAGTTTCTCGATTATCAGGTCGTCGAGGCGGTCCTCCACCGCGTAGCGGTCGGGCAGGAAGCTGCACCGCATGCGGTAGCCCACTTCGCTGAGGCGTAGGTCGATACTGGCCGGCTGGATGTTGGCCTCCGGGATCTTGAAGGCCCCGGCGTCGACGACCCCGGCCGCCACGGCGGCCGCCAGCCACTGATTGGGCAGGACGCCGGCGCCGGGAGGAAGGTCCTCCAATGTCCTTGCCGGCGTCCCTCCCTGGGCCGGGGGCGGGGGCGCGGCCGGGGGCGGAGGCGGAGGCGGAGGCGGCACGGCGGCGATGGTATCCGTGGTCCCCTGGCCGGACGGTGTGGCGGTGCGGGCTGGCGGTGCGCCGGTCGGCGGCGGGCAGGGCGGCGGCGTCGGGTGCGATCATCGAAGGGTGGACCAGTTCGACGCCGTCTTCGTGGGCTCCGGGCCGAACGCCCTGGTTGGAGCGGCCCTGCTGGCCCGGGCGGGATGGCGGGTCCTCGTGCTCGAGCGGTCCTCGGTGCCGGGCGGCGCGGTCCACAGCGATTCGCTGACCGCGCCGGGCTACGTCCACGACACCTACTCGGCGTTTTACGGCATGCTGCACGCCTCGCCCGTCTTCCACGAGCTGGAGCTTGACCGCCGGGTGCAGTGGGCCCAGTTCCCTGTTCCGGTGTCGGCCCTGGTGGGCCCGGAGTCGGTCGCCCGGACGCTCCTCGATGGCGCGGCGACGGCCGACGAGTTGGCCCTCCGGTCGCCGGCGGACGCCGACGCCTGGCTGGGGTTGTGCCGCTGGTGGGACCGGGTGGGGCGCCACTTTCTCGACCTCATGCTGGCGCCGCTCGGGGCGGCCGCACTGGCCCCGGGATCGCGCTTCGCGGCGGCCGCCGGGGCGGATCTGCTCGCGGTAAGCCGGATGCTGGTAGAGCCGATGGAGGCGCTGGCGCGTGCCCGTTTCACCACGCCGGCCGCTCAGGTCCTCCTGGCCGGGGGGACGTCGCACACTGACGTCGGCGTTGACCAGCCCGGGAGTGTCCCGGCCGCCCTCATCCTGGCCCTGGTGGCCCAGACGCTCGGGATGCCCGTTCCCGTGGGCGGCGCCGGCCGGCTGGCGGCGGCCCTGGCGGCCGCGGTGACCGACGCCGGCGGCCGCATCCTGTGCGACCACCGGGTGAGCCGGATCGTGGTCGAGCGGGGCCGGGCGGCGGCGGTGTCGACGGTGGACGGAGCATCGTTCACGGCCCGCCGGGCGGTGGTGGCCGACACCGGCCCCGGCATCCTGTTCCGCCAGCTGGTGGACCCCGTCGTATTGCCTCCCCGCTTCCTCGACGGCCTCCGCCAGTTCCGCTACGGCACCGGCGTGTTCAAGGTCGACCTGGCGCTCGACGGGCCCGTCCCGTGGGCGGCACCCGGACTGGCGCGGTCCGGGGTTGTCCACATCACCGGCGACCTGGACAACATGGCGGAGGCTGCCTTCCAGGCCCGGCGGGGAATCCTGCCGTCCCTGCCGATGCTCATCGTGGGCCAGCAGAGCACCGCCGACACGAGCCGGGCGCCGGCCGGGGGGCACACGCTGTGGGTCGAGACGCACGTGCCGTCGGTGCCCCGAGCCAGCGGATCCTGGGACGGGTCAACCCGGGACCGGTTCCTGGAGGTCGTCCTGCAACGCCTGGAGACCCACGCTCCCGGGCTGGGGTCCCGGATCGTCGGTACGGCGGTGCGCACGCCGCCCGATCTCGAGGCGGAGAACCCCAACCTGGTCGGTGGCGACCTCGGCGCCGGCTCCAGCGCCATCGACCAGCAACTCATCTTCCGGCCCGTTCCCGGCTGGTTCCGCTACGCCACTCCGGTCCGGGGCCTCTATCTTTGTTCGGCCTCCGCTCATCCCGGGGGCGGCGTCCATGGGATGGTCGGGCGGAACTGCGCCCACCGCATCCTCGGGGACGCTCGCCGCCGGCGCATCTAACTTCCCTTTTCCCGGGCTGTTGTTTCGGGCCGCGGCCGGCCGGTCAGCCGACTCGCCAAGAGACATGCGGCCCGAAAGACAGGCGAGCGCCAGGCCGCTCCGTGCGGCGCGGCCCGCTCTGCGCCGGGTGGGGCCAAAACCGGCTGCAAATGCCGCAACTTCTGGCCACACCCCCTCCCGTGGGGGCCACCCGCCATCACGACCTGGCCAAAACCCGCCGGCCGGACCGCAACTTCTGGCCACACCCCCTTACCATCTTCCGTGGGTCCTTACAACTATGTAAGTAGGTTTGGGCCTGGGAAGTCCGGCGGTGCCGGCATGGCTCAATACCCCCTGCAGTACCGATGGCCTGGGGGGTGTTGCCACCGGCATGGTCGGTGCGTGAACCTCTGATGGGGACATGCGATTGATCGCTGGTTCGTAAGGTGGATGACGGCGAGCGCACCATGGACGGCCTTCCCGACCGCGACGACTATCGATCGGAGACAAGTGGCTGAACCGGAACAAGTTCGGGTGTGGGTCGGTCTCGACGTGGGCAAGGAGGAACACTTCGC
>DATARN010000153.1:0-6117 GCA_036264135.1 Acidimicrobiales bacterium | reverse complement strand
GCACCTGCTCGCGCATGCGGACGTTGAGGGCGAACGCCTCGGACAGGATCTCCCGCCGGCGGTTGTCGGAGGCGCCGCGCAGGGCTTCGGCCCGCAGCTCGGCCAGGCGGTCCTCGGAGTCGAGGATGACCCGGATGTGCTCGAGGTCGAAGCCCATCACGTTGCGCAACTCGAGGATCCGCCGCAGGCGGGACACGTCGGCCTCGGAGTAGCGCCGGTTGGCGCCCGGGCTCTGGCCCGGGTTGAGCAGGCCCAGCTCCTGGTAGTAGCGCAGGGTGCGGGTGGTGACGCCCAGCTCCCGGGCTACCTCGCCGATGCGGTGGGATTCGGCCGGCCGGTGGGCATCGGCCGATCCCTCGTCGGTCACGCCGGTATCCACTTCTCAGGCTCCGGCGCCTGGTCCGGTTGTGGCGGCTCGACCTCGCTGGCGCCGAAGGGCCCCACCGGTGCCGCCGCCCCGGGGGCGCGGGCGCCGTTGCCCGGCCCGGCGGTCGCCTCGCCGTCACCGCTGTCGTCGTGGACATACTTCGCGCCCCGCATCCACGACGCCCACGCGGCGATCAACATCATGACGGCCGACGCCACGAGCGTGATCCGCAGGCCCTTCAGGAACGGCCCGGAGATCAGGTTGGGAAAGAAGCGCTTACCGGTGATCGTCGCCCACTGCGCCGAGGTCACATGGGCGGCGGCGGCACTGCCGAGCAGCTTCTGCATGGGGTTGTAGCCGAGGAAGGCGCTGAACAGGCTGCCGACCGGCGGCAGCTTGGCGACCTGGTTCGCGGTCGCGGCCGGGACGCCGTTCGCTTGCAGGCCGACGGACATGGTGTGGGGCAGCGACGCCGCCAGCCCGAGCACCATGAGGGTGAAGAACAACCCGATGGACAACACCATGCCGGAGTTCATGAACGTGGCCCGCATGCCCGAGCCGGCGCCGCGCTGGCTGGCGGGGAGGCTGTTCATGATGCCGGTGGTATTGGGGGCGGCGAACAGGCCCATGCCGATCCCGTTCAGCAGCAGCAGCAATCCGAAGATCGGGAAGCTGAAGTTGGCGGGGAGGAAGGAAAGCAGCCCGAAGGAGGCGGCGGCCACGATCATGCCCCCGGTGGCAAAGGGCCGGGCTCCGTACTTATCGGAGAGGTAGCCCGACAGGGGTCCGGCCACCAGGAAGCCGGCGGTAAGGGGAAGCATGTAGATGCCGGCCCACAGTGGGGTGCGCTCGAAGCTGTAGCCGTGCAGCGGCAACCAGATGCCCTGCAGCCAGATGATCAGCATGAACTGCAGGCCGCCGCGGCCGATCGACGACAGGAGGCTGGCCACGTTGCCGGTCCAAAAGGCGCGGATCTTGAACAGGTCGAGCCGGAACATCGGGTCGGGCACCTTGGTCTCGATGTAGCCGAAGATCAGGAGCATCACGACGCCGCCCAGCAGCTCGAACAGGACCCACGGCCCGGTCCAGCCCATGTTGTGATGGCCATGGGGCAACAGCCCGTAGGTCAAGCCGATCAGGATCATGATCAGCCCGATGGCGAAGGTCAGGTTGCCCCACCAGTCGATGTGGGCCTTGGTCGTGATTCCCGTCTCGCGCAGCTTCATGTAGGCCCACACGGTGCCGAACACCCCGATGGGGACGTTGATCCAGAAGACCGCCCGCCAGTCCCATTCGGCCAGGATCCCACCGGCCACCAGGCCGATGAAGGAGCCGGCGATGGCGGCGACCATGTTGATACCCATGGCCATGCCCCGCTCGGCAGCGGGAAAAGCGTCAGTGAGGATGGCGGTGGAGTTGGCCATCAGCAACGCCCCGCCGACCCCCTGGATCACCCGGAAACCGATGAGCCAGAGGGCTCCCTTACTCCCATTGAACGGGCAGAGGGACAACGCCAGGGAAGCCAGGCTGAACACCGCGAAGCCGCCGTTGTACATCCGGACTCGGCCGAAGATGTCGCCCAGGCGGCCGAAGGTGACCACCAGCACGGCGGTGACCACCAGGTAGCCCATGAGCATCCACAGGAGGTAGCTGATGTTGGCCGGCTGCAGCGGGTCGAGGTTGATGCCCCGGAAGATGGCGGGAAGAGAAATCAGGACGATCGACGAGTCCAGGGCGGCCATGAAGATGCCGAGGGTCGTGTTCGACAGGGCGGTCCACTTGTAGCCGTCCGGGCGGTCATCCTCGCCTCGGGTAGCCGTCCCGTTGGTCGTCGCCGTTCCTGCGCCGTTGGTCTGGGTCGCCACGACACCTCCGTTTCCGTTGGTCGTTCTCTGCGTTTGCGGTCCGTGGCCGGCGCTCTGCGACTCGCCCACCCCGGACTGGTGATTCCACCCTACCGGACGTCGTTGACGTTAACGTCAACTGGCGCGGAGGGAAATTTCGTCCCACGCATGGAGGGGCCGGCGCCGGCGCTGGCGGGCGGGAAGCCGGCGCCGGCGCCAACGCCGGCGGGAAGCCGGCGCCGGCGGCGCTCTTGATGAGTTGTGGGGCTAGGAGACCCGCAACTCATCAAGAGCTCCTCAGCACGGGTCTTCGGGCCACAACTGGTGCCCGGGGGGACGAGAAGCGACCGCCGGCGAAAGCCGGCGGTACCTACGGGGTGACGACCACCTGGCCAGTCATGTTGCTGTGGATGGTGCAGCGGTAGGCGTAGGTGCCCGCGGCGGTGAAGGTGTGGGTGTAATAGCCGCTCGTGCGGTCGGAGCTGGCCCAGCCGTCGCCGGTCACGTTGTGGGCGACCGGGCCATCGTCGAACTTCCACGCGACGGTCTGGCCGGCGTGGACCGTCACCGACCGGGGGTTGAAAGCGACGTTGTGAAGGTCGACGACAACCGCGGCGTTCGGCGGCGGGGTGCCCGGCGGGCTGGACGACACCGACGATCCACCACACGCCGCCGCCAAGAACAGGACCACAGCCAAGAGCGAGCGGCGCAGCGCCCGTCGTGAGGCGCCGGATCGACCGCGGGCGTTCATTCCTCTTCTGACCAGCGGTCCACCCACTCCAGAAGTTCGGGGAGCGCCCCGATGGTGGCGTCGGGCTCGACGTCGTAACCGGGGACGCCGGCGTGGGGCCGCAGGACGCCCCGCAATCCCGCCCGCTTTGCGCCGAACACGTCGTCGTAGGCCCGGTCGCCCACGAACACCGCCCGGGCGGGTTCGGCCACGCCGACGGCGTCGAGGGCGGATCGGAAGGCGCTGGGGTGCGGCTTGCTGTACTCGAGCTCGCTGGTGTACAGCCGGGCGTCGATGTAGTCCACCAACCCGTCGCGGGCCAGGAAGTGCTCGTGGAAGTGCCGGGGCCAATGGGTGTTCGACAGCAACCCGACCTGCAAGCCCCGCTCCTTGAGCGCCGCCAGCACCGGGCCGGCGTCGGGGTCGTGGCGGATGTGGGGCGTCCAGGCGTCGAGGTGTCCCTGGGTCGCCTCCTCGATCACCGCCGCCGCCACGTCGAGGTGCAACGTCTCCGATGCCCGGGCCAAGAGCTGGGCGAGGGTGAAACTGCGGCCGTCAACGGCACTGCGAGCCCACGCCTCCGCCTCGACTGCCACCAGGCGATCGCGGACCTCCGTTTCCCGCGCCGGGTCGGTGGCGGCCGCCAGGTGCTTGGCGGCGATGCGCCACATGTCCTCCATGTCGATATCGGCGTAGATGGACAAGGTGCCGCCCCAGTCGAAAATGACGGCCTCGATCACGCCGAGTCCGTCCCGTCGCCGGGGGATCGGGTTTCCAGCCACCGCCGGAGGCCGGCGGCATTGGAATGGATGCCGTTCAACGTCTCCAACTTCTCCCTTGCCGCCGGCTCCGTCCCGGTCAGCTCGTCTCCGAACGCCGCCTCTAATGCGGTGGCGATATCGGCGCCTTCCTTCCACGCCGCCTCGGCGACCGCCGCCCAGCGGCGCAGGATTTCCTCCGCCTCCTCGAGCATGTCCAGGGGCTCGGGAAGCAGGCCGTAGTGGGCGAGAGCCACGCCGGCGGGGCGCCGTTCTCGGAACCGGTGCAGCGAATTAACCGCCAGGTCGAGGTCGAAATCGGGCGGCGGCGCCGCCGGGCGGATGATGCCCGCCGCCGGGAGGCGCACCCCGACAGCATCGCCGGCGAAGAGAATCCCGCTCTCGGTGTCGTGCAAGGCCAGGTGATGTTTAGCGTGCCCTGGGGAGTCGACCGTCACCAGCAACCGGTTGGGGCCGACGACGATCGTGTCGCCGTCCTCCAAGATGCGGATCCGCTCGGACGGCGTCGGGTCGAGCCGCCCATACAGCCTGTCCAGCAACGGGCCGTACACCCGGGAGGCGGAATCGACCAGGCGGGTCGGATCGACCAGATGCCGGGCGCCTTTGGGGTGAACGTAGATCGTCGCCTTCGGGAACGCCCGGGCCACGTCGCCGACACCGCCGGCGTGGTCGAGGTGGATGTGGGTGACGGCGATGCCGGCCAGGTCAGCGGGCGCCACGCCGTGAGCGTCGAGGGCGGCCAAAAGGGCGGGAACCGACGACTGGCTGCCCGTCTCGACGAGGACCGGTTCGGGACCCTCCACCAGGTACCCGGCCGTGACCTCCTCCCAACCACCGAGAAGCGTGTCGATCTGCAGTACGCCTGGGCCGATGTACTGGTCCATGGCGGTGGACCCTACTGGGCTGTGGCAGGGTGGCGGCATGGCGCCCTTTGACACCAGCCAGGTTTCGCCGTCGGATGCCATC
Organism: Acidimicrobiales bacterium; assembly: GCA_036264135.1. Classification (GTDB taxonomy): domain Bacteria; phylum Actinomycetota; class Acidimicrobiia; order Acidimicrobiales; family Palsa-688; genus DATARN01. The sequence goes on along the minus strand of DATARN010000153.1, from coordinate 1,431 downwards.
GCCACGCTTCGATCGCTGCGCCGGCGCTTCGCCGACGCGTTCAGTCGAGCAGAGAGTCCGGATGACCTGTCGACGCCAAAATCCGGCGGGTTGTCCCCGATCGGTCATGCCCAATGGACCGCCCGGGCCGTCCGCACGATCGAAGCGGCATTGCGGAACGTCGAGATGCACGACAACCCGACCGTCGAGCTTCCGCCGACGGACCCGGCCGGCGCCCTCCCGCCGGTCGACGCCGGCACCGCCCTCGCCGATCTGGCGGCGTCAGCCGAGAGCCTCGCCGACGCCATGGCCGGTGTGCACGGCGACGATTGGGCCCGTACCGGGCAGGGTGCGACGGGCAAGATCTCGGCGCTCGACCTGGCTCGCCTCGGGGTCCAGATCGCGGTCGATCACCTCCGCGCCGTCGAGCGGATCCTCGGCGCCGGCCAGGACGACGAGTCCGACTAGACCGCCCGGCGGACCTTGTGCCGGGCTCCTCGAAGGTTTCGCGCCATCCGGCGATGGGAATCCCTCAACTCGTTAGGCGGGACCTGGGAACCAGCAAGGAAGGTCAGTCATGACAAATGGCCAGACAGTTGAAACCAGGCGGGACCGGAAGGCACTGGCCAGGGACGCGGGGATGGGGCGATTCTCCATCGTCAGCGTCCTGGCCGGCGCCCTTTGCGCCTTCGCAGCGTTCGAGGCGCTGGTCGCCATCGCCGCCGCGGTGGCCGTCGCCATCCACGGAGGAACGAACTTCGGCACCGCCAGTAACGGTGCCTTCAAGACCCTCGTCGGGATCGTTGTCGCCGTCGCCCTCTTCGTCGCCTTCATGCTGGGCGGCTACGTCGCCGGCCGCATGTCACGCCGTCGTGGCGCCAGCCACGGTCTCATTGCCGGCATTCTCGGGGTCGTCCTCGGCGCCGTCGTGGTGGCCGCCGTCCGCGCCGGCGGAGCGGACAACGGGCTGGCCCGAGTCGCCGCCCACATTGGGGTCGCCGCCACCTGGCATGACTGGCGGACGTTCAGCCTGCTCGGCGTAATTGTGGCCGGCGCCGCCATGGTCGTCGGCGGCTTGACCGGCGGCATCGAAGGCGAGCGTTGGCACGGCAAGCTCCTCGCCCGAGCGGTGGACCCGTCATTCGGACCCGAAGCGGAGGAACGGGCCGCGGCCCGCAAGCGCCTGCGGGAGGCCGAGATGGCCCGCTTGGCCGCGGCGGACCATGTCAGCCGCCTGACCGCGGCGGAGAAGGCCACCGACACGCCCCGCGAGCCGGTGCCGGCGGCGACCGAAACGGACCCGAACCGCCAGCCCGCAACCGCCATCCTGAACCGGGCGACGCGGAGAAGCTCGGCATCGTCGGTTGACCCGGCCGCCCGGTCAGCGGAGACGGCAGTCAACCAGCCCGTGTCAGACACGGCCCGTGCCGACACCGTGGATGCCCAGACGGC
>DATARN010000062.1:0-16629 GCA_036264135.1 Acidimicrobiales bacterium | reverse complement strand
CGGACCGCCGTCAGGGCCTGCAGGAAGCTGTCCCGGGTGATGCCTCGCTCGCGGAGGAGCCGGCCGCCGGCGCTTTGCGACCCCTCCTCCAGTAGCGCCAGCAGGAGGTGCTCCACCGAGACGTACTCGTCCTTCAGCCGCTTGGCCTCGGCCTCGGCCCGGTCGAGCAGGCGGGACAACCGCTGGGTGACACGCACCTCGCCGGGCGCAGCCCCCGGCCCGCTGACGCGCGGCCGGCGGGCCAGTTCACCCTCGACCGCCGAACGCAGGGCCGCGGTGTCGGCACCGGCGCGCTGCAGCAGCCGGGACACCAGGTCGTCGGGCTTTTCGAGCAGGGACAGCAGCAGGTGCTCGCCATCCACCTCGCTGTGGCCGTAACGCACGGCGGCCGACTGGGCGTCCTGCAGCGCTTGGGATGACTTCTGGGTCAGCTTGGTCGGGTCCATCGCCGGTTGGTTCCTCCTTGCGGTCGGGTGCGGGGAGCGCGGGGTTGGGTACGCATCGCCATTTCCAGCGTTTCGACCCGGTCGAGCAGGTCGAGGACCAGCCCGAGGGCGGCGTAGTTGAGTGACAGGCCATGGCGGAGGCGCTGGATGCGGGCCGCCCGGGCAAGCTGCGCAGGCGGGAAGCGCAGCTCGCCCCGGGCGTCGACGGCGGCGTCCAGCAGGCCCAGGTCGACGAGGCGGACAACCAGCTCGGGATGCAAGCCCGCGGTGCGGGAGAACCTTTCCAGGTCGAGGTACACCGGCACCGCCAGGACCGTCGTGGTCACGTTTGCCTCCGGGGGTCGAAGTCCGAGACCCGGGCCAGCTCCTCGAACAATTCCTTCTCGCGCTTGGAAAGTGACGACGGCACCATGATCTTGACCTCGGCGTAGAGGTCACCAGGGGTGCCGTTGGGGTTCGGCAAGCCCCGCTTGCGCAGGCGCAGGCGCCGCCCCGACGACGTGCCCGCGGGCACGGTCACCTTGGCCGCCCCCCCGGGACCTTCGACCGGCACCTTGGCCCCGAGGGCCGCTTCCCACGGCGTGACCGGCAAGTCGACGAAGATGTCGCGGCCCTCGACACGAAACCGGGCGTCGGGCCGGATCCGCACGACCAGGTAGAGATCGCCCGCCGCTCCCCCGTCGGTTCCCTGGCCGCCCTGACCGGCCAGCCGGATGCGCTGACCGTCGGTGACGCCGGCCGGGATGGTGACCTCATAGCTGCGGGACTCGCCGTTGCCCGACGACAGGGTGATGCGGCGCCGGCCGCCGTGGTAGGCGTCCTCCACGCTGAGCTCGATCTCCGCTTCCTGATCGGCGCCTGGTACCGGTCCCCGCGGCCGGCGAGCGCCGCCGGTGCGGGAGAAGAAGCCGCCCAGGAGATCGTCGAGGTCGACGTCACCGAAGCCGCCGAAGTCGACATCGCCCCCGAAATCCCCCACCGTGGTGCGCCGGCCCCGCGTCCCGCCGCCGGCCGTCGCTCCCGCCCGGGGCCGCTGCTCGGCGGCGCGCTGCGCCGCCGCCCACTGCTCGGGGTCCACGCCATCGGGAACCTGGCGGAAATCCGGCCCGAAGCGGTCGTAACGGCGACGCGTGTCAGGGTCGGAAAGCACGTCGTACGCCTCGGAGATCTCCTTGAACCGCTCCTCCGCCCCAGGCTCCTTGTTCACGTCGGGGTGGTTGGCGCGCGCCAGTTTTCGGTACGCCCGCTGGATTTCCTTGGCGTCGGCCGTTCGTGGCACCCCGAGCACCTGGTAGAAGTCGCGGCGACCCGCCACCCCTAGCCCCCGGTGGCGACGACGACCGATGCCGGCCGCAACTGGTGGTCGCCGTCGCCGTAGCCGGGACGCACCACCCGCATGACCGTTCCCGCCGGCACGCCGGCGTCGGATTGGGTCGCCACCGCCTCGTGCCGGGCGGGGTCGAACGGCACCCCGACCTCGTCACCGCGGGCGAACCCCAGATGCTGGAGCACCGCGAGCGCCTGGTCGCGCACCGCCCGCACTCCTTCCATGAGGGCCGCGGGATCGGCGTTGGCGTGATCCAACGCCAACTCGAGATTGTCCACGATCGGCAGCAGCTGGGCCACCACCCGGTCCCGCTCCTCGTGGCGTTCTCGGAGAACGTCTCGCGCCAGGCGCTTGTTCAGGTTGTCGAAGTCGGCCAGTGCGCGACGCCACCGGTCGTCCAGGTCCCGGATGGTGGCCTGCAACTCGTCGATCCCGGGCTGGGCCTCGGCGTCATCGGCAGTCGAATCTTTGGTGTCGGTCTGACCTTGCTCCGCCACGCCGGCTCCTAGGACGGCGTGAACTCGGCGTCGATCACGTCGTCATCGCGCGCGGCGTGCCCGTCGCCGCCCGGCCTGGCGCCACCGGATGGGCCGGCGCTGCCTCCGCCGTCGAAGCCCGAGCCGCCGTTTCCCGGCGCCCCCGAGGCGGCGCCCTGACCTGCGGCCTGCAGCCCCTGGTACACGCCTTGTAGCTCGGCGGTCAGGGAACGAAGGCGGTCGAGGCCCGCCTCCTCCTTCACCGCCTGGCGGGCGTCGGCGACCAGCATCTCGGCCCGGGCTCGTTCGTGGGCCGGCGCGGCGTCGCCCAGTTCCGCCAGCCGCCGCTCGACCTGGTAGGCGAGGCTGTCCAACTCGTTGCGGGCGTCGATGACCTGACGCAGGGCGGCGTCCTCGGCCCGGTGGGATTCGGCGTCGGCCACCATGCGATCCACCTCCGACTTGTCCAGGTTGGAGGTCTCGCTGATCGTGATCCGCTGCTCGGCGCCGGTGTCCTTGTCCCGAGCGGAAACGCTGAGGATGCCGTTGGCGTCGATGTCGGTGGTGACCTCGACCTGGGGCTGGCCCCGCGGCGCCGGGCGGATTCCCTCGAGGCGGAAGCGGCCGAGGACCCGGTTGTCCGCCGCCCGCTCCCGCTCGCCTTGCAGCACCACGATGTCGACCGCCGACTGGTTGTCGTCGGCGGTCGTAAACGTCTGGTTGCGCCGCGCCGGAATGGTGGTGTTGCGGTCGATGAGCTTGGTCATCACCCCGCCCATCGTCTCCACTCCGAGGGACAAGGGCGTGACGTCGAGGAGCAGGACGTCCTTCACCTCGCCCTTGATCACGGCCGCCTGGATGGCGGCGCCTACGGCCACGACCTCGTCGGGGTTGACGGTCATGTTGGGGTCCTTGCCGCCGGTGAGCCGCCGCACCAGGTTCTGGACGGCGGGGATCCGGGTCGACCCGCCGACCAGGATCACCTCGTCGATGTCGTTGGCGGTCACCTTGGCGTCGGCCATGGCCTGCTGCACCGGCCCCATGGTCCGATCCAGCAGGTCGGCGATCAGCGATTCGAAGGTCGAACGCATGAGCGTGGTGTTCAGGTGCTTCGGACCCGACGCGTCGGCGGTGATGAACGGCAGGCTGATCGTGGTCTGCGTCACCGACGACAGCTCGACCTTGGCCTTCTCGGCCGCCTCGAAGAGGCGCTGCAGCGCCTGGGGGTCGTTGCGCAGGTCGATTCCGTTGTCGCGCTGGAACTGATCGGCCAGGTAGTCGACGATGCGGCGGTCGAAGTCGTCGCCGCCCAGATGGGTGTCGCCCGACGTGGCCCGGACCTCCACCACCCCGTCGCCGACATCGAGGATGCTGACGTCGAAGGTCCCGCCGCCCAGGTCGTAGACGAGAACCGTTTCGTTGCCCTTGCGGTCGAGGCCGTAGGCCAAGGCGGCGGCGGTGGGCTCGTTGATGATGCGCAGCACTTCGAGGCCGGCAATGCGGCCGGCGTCCTTGGTAGCCTGGCGCTGGGCGTCGTTGAAGTAAGCGGGCACGGTGATCACCGCTTCGTTGACCCGCTCGCCCAGGAACTTCGAGGCGTCGTCGACCAGCTTGCGCAGCACGAGGGCGGAAACTTCCTCGGGCGCGTACTGCTTGCCGTTGATGTTGAAGCGCACCGCCCCGTCGGGCCCGGACACCACGTCGTAGGACACCGCGTTGAGCTCGCTCTGCACCTCGTCGAAGCGCCGGCCGATGAATCGTTTGGCCGAGTAGATCGTTCCCTTCGGGTTCAGGATGGCCTGCCTGCGGGCGAGCTGGCCCACCAACCGCTCCCCGTTGGGAGTGAACGCCACCACGGACGGCGTCGTCCGGGAGCCTTCGGCGTTCGGGATCACGACAGGCTGGCCACCTTCCACGGTGGCGATCACCGAGTTCGTCGTTCCCAGGTCGATTCCGACTGCCTTGGCCATTTGTCTTCGTCCTCCGATCGCATGGCGCGCATCTCGGCCGGGTGTACGTCCCTCAGCCTCGTCTCGTGCGACCCGGGCGACATCCCACGAACGCGTAGGATCCCGCCGGGTCACCGCCCGACAGATCCATCGTGGTCGCCGAGCCGCCAGCCACCGCCACGATGGCCCTCCTTCGACCCCACTGGCGGAACTCAACCACGTCCACCACGTCGCAACTCGACGCCAGGGTCACGATCACTCCCGTCGCCGGGCCGGCCAAGGCGAACCGCCACCGGGCGGGACCCCGTCCGTCGCGCCTCGGAGGGACGCCGTCGGGCCTCGAGGAGAAGAGTGAGTCGATGGCCACCGCCAGGGCCGCCCGCTGGTAGAGCGGGGGTGAGACCGTCAGAAGGGTCCCATCCCAGCGCGCCGTCACCGCGCCGCCCGCGATAAGGCCGGTGAGGTGGAAGGCGTCGATCCCGTCGGCGGTCAGCGCCGCGGGCAGGCAGACGTCGCCGGGCACGGCAGGCATCGTCACGCCGCTCGAGAGCCTACGTCGCCGGTTGGGGCGGGTGCGGCGGGCGAGGCGGCGGAGGCGGCGGCGGCTCGGGACGGCGCGCCGGTGGCGGTCTTGGCCTGCCAGCGGGGGCGGAGAACGTCACGATAGAAGCCCACACCGATGATGATCAGGGCCACGGCATCGGCGGCCAGCCACCAGAAGGCCAGCCAGTAGGTCCAGACGGGAGCGGCGAGGATCATGGTGACCGGGACCTCAGGCTGCGGCGACGTGGCCACTGCCGCCCACGACCTGGCCGGCGGTTCCGTGATCCCGCGGCCCTTGCCACGCCCAGCCAAAGAGCACGATGGCGCTGATGATGGCGTACCAGGCGACGACCCAGGTGATCGCCAGGGCGCCGGTGACGGGAGCGACGACCAGCACGAACACCGTGACGCCCGGCCACAGCAGGGTCAGGACGCCGAATGCCAGGGCGGCCAGGCCCCGTAGGGCGAGGCTGGTGCGGCTGGCGTGGGCAAACGTCAACATGGGGATCTCCTCACCGTCGTCGACTGTGATGCCAGCGTCGCGCCCGGTCCCGGGCGGCGACATCACGAACCCGCGTGGTTCAGGCGTCGACGGTGGCCAAGCCCTGATCGAGCCACTGCCGCAGCGCCGGTTCGGGAAGGGCACCGGTTTGCCGGGCCTTTGTGGACCCGTGCTGGAGCAGGAGCAAGGTCGGGATGCCCTGGACACCGAAACGCTCGGCGATCCGCGGTGCCTGGTCGACATTGACCTTGACCAGCTTCACCCGGCCGGCGTACTGGCGGGCCAGGTTCTCCAGGGCCGGGCTCACCATCCGGCACGGGCCGCACCACGGAGCCCAGAGATCGAGGAGGACCGGGACGGTGGCGTCCTCGGCGAGGGCGGCGAACGTGGTCTCGTCGGCGGCGGCGATCCACGGCAGGGGCGAGTGGCAGTTGCCGCACCGGGGGTAGCCCGGGGCGGCGGCCGGCACCCGGTTCTTCTTGCCGCACACCGGGCAGGTGACGATGTCCATAGCTACCGCAATACTGCCTCGTGCCGCCCGGACGGGGCGGGTTTGAGGTCGCGCTCGAGGGCGAGCCGGCTCAGCTCCACCCGCGAGCCGATGTTGAGCTTGCGGAACACTTGACGCAGGTGAAAGTCCACGGTGTGCCGGGACAAAAACAACCGTTTGGCCGCTTCCGGGTTGCTGAGGCCTCGGGCGACGAGGTCGGCCACGCGGCGCTCGGCGTCGGTGAGGCTGGCCCACCCCGACACCGGCCGGTCGCCGTGTCGGCTGCGGCGCCGCCCGGATCCGAGATCGTCGAGCCGGCTGCGCACCCGGGCCTCGTGGCGCCGGCCATCGAGGCACTCGAAGATGGCAAGGGCCCGCTCGAGCTGCAGCCTGGCCAGGCCGCGGTTTCCCCCCTGGGCCAAAATGTCGCCGGCGTCGGCGCACGCCTCGGCCCGCCCGAGCGGGTGGGTGTGCTCGCCACCGAGTCGTTCGAGGGTCGCGGCGTCGCGGCGTAGCAGTGCCCGGGCGTGGGCGGCGGCGCTCACCACGCTGAGGTACTCCCAGTTGCTGGCGGCCAGCTGGTCGGCCGCCGCCGCCACCCGTTCCGCCGCCGCCGTCTCGCCCAGCTCGAGGGCGACGCGGACCAGCCAGGCGGCCGAGGTGGGCTCCTCGAGCAACAGCCGGGTGTGGGCCGCCGGCTCGCCGTACACCGGGGCCATGATGTCGCACGCCGCCTGGGTTCCGCCCCCGGCTGACTCCAACTGCGCGGCGCGCCACCACCCCGCCGCCACCCCGTACATCAGCTGCGCCTCGAGTGGTCCCTGCTGGAATCGGGCCAGCAGCGCCGCCCCGCCCTTCAGGTCGTCGTCGTGCAGGGCAAGTTCGGCCTGCACCCCGAGCGCCGCGCCGCCGAGCATGCCTGACCACGCCGCGGCCCCGGCGGCGTGGCGACGGGCGTCGGCCCACCGTCCGATCGCCACCGAAAGGCGTGACCGGAGGAGGGCGGCGGCGGCCATCCCGTCTCCACCGCCGCCGACGCCCTCGAGGTGCGGAGCCACGGACCCGGCACCCCGAGGACCCAGCCCCCGCTCGATGTCGCCGATGGTCTCATGGGCCCGGGGAAATGCGCCGACGGCGGTATACATGGTCGCCAGGCCGAAGCCAAGGTGGAGGTGGCGGGGCGGCGGGCTGCCGGGCGCGGCACGGCGGGCGGCGGCCTGTTGAAGTCCGACGGCATCGGCAACCCGTCCCTGGTTCCAGGCCAGGAACGCCAGGGTGCTGAGGGCCCCGGCCAGGGAGCCGTCGCTTTCCGTCCCTCGCACCCCGCCGAGGATGTTCTCCGCCTGGGCCCGGCCGACCCCCAGGTCACCGGGGCTCAGCCAGCCAACCAGACCCGGCGGCGTGTCCGGCGGATCGGGAACCGGCGCCGGGGCGGGCGCCGCCGGGCGGTCGCCGGCGGACTCACCCCGGTAGACGGCCAGCACCGCCAGGTCCGCGGCTTCGAGATTCTCGATCATCCGGTGGATCGCCATCCGGGTGCCTTGGGGAATCTCGTGATAGATCGCCTGGCGCACGAGATCGTGGCGAAAGGCCAACTGGCCGTGCCGTTCGGTCAATACCCCCGCCGCCGTGGCCTCATCGAGTACCGCCCCCAAGTCCCCGGCGGGCTGGCCGACCACGGCGGCGACACCATCGTCGGAGAACGGCTGGGTCATCACCGCTCCCACCTCGACGAATCGCCAGCCTTCCGTCGACAGCCGGGCCAGGCAGGGGGCGTGGTGTGGTTGCAAGCGGGCGGGTAGGCGGGCGACAACGGATCGCAATCGGTGGTCGGCCGGCAGGTCCTGGGGGCGGGGAGCCATGGCGTCATCGTGCGATCGGCCGCCCCCGCGATACCACGTCCTGGGGGGACAAACCGAGGCGCGTCGGGCTGTCACGCTCTGCGCAGGTTCACGAAACAGAAACGGCGGGTTTGTCGCCTTTAGACGAAGAATTCCTTTCCCGTTCGCGCTCTGAGGACGATACTGAGACCACCGCACCCGAGGCCGTATGCATGGTGAAGGAGGAGGTACCGACGCCGACGGTGCCTGGTGACGAGGACGGGGAGCCCGGGCTGCGTGAGCAGCTGTCAAGTCTCCACGGTCTATTAGTGCTCTCCATGCTCATGACGGAGAGCGGCGACGACCGACAGATCCTCCATCTGGCGTCGACGGCGGTCCCCTCACTCGGCCGATGCCGCCTGGCCGGGGTCTACCTGAGCGAGGTCGGGTGGCGAGATGACGCCGGTGATGTCCAGGCGTCGGTCTCGTCCGAGGAATACGCCGCGGTCCGGACCCAGCTGACGGTGCTCGGCAGCGCCGGGGGCGCAGTTGCGGTCACCGGCGCGCCGTGGGGATGGGCGTTTCCGTTGCGCAGCCTCGAGGAGGATTTCGGCTACCTGGTCACCGTCGCCGACAACGAACCCACCTCGAGCGAGCAGTTCCTGCTGCGTGTCCTGGCCCAGCAGGCGGGTATCGCCCTGGCCAACGCCCGCTCCCACCGGCGGGAACGGGCGGCGGCCGCCGCCCTGCGGTCGGCCAACGCCACCCTCAACGAAACGGTGGCCGCCCTCGAACGCAGCACGGCCATCCACGACCGCCTGACCCAGGTGGCGGTGGCAGGCGAAGGCCAGGAAGGGATCGCACACGCGGTGCACGAGCTGACGGGCTTTCCGGTAGCAATCGAGGATCGACATGGGAATCTCGTGACCTGGGCCGGCCCCGGCCGCCTCGAGCCGTACCCCAAAGAGTCCCCGGCGCGGCGCCAGCACACCCTGGAGCAGCTGCAGCGCGGCACGCCGGTACGCCGCGCCGGGCGTGTGGTGTGCCTGGCCCGGCCCCGGCCGGACGTGGTGGGTGTGATCGCCCTCATCGACTCCGAGCAGCGCAGTGGTCCCGGCGAACAGGTCGCCCTGGAGCATGGCGCGACCGTCCTGGCCATGGAGTTGGCCCGGGCCCACAGCGTGGCCGAGGCCGAATTGCGACTCGGGCGCGATCTGGCGGAGGAGCTGCTGGCGGGCGCCGACGAGGCGATTTCACGGTCCCGGGCGAACGCACTCGGATACGACCTGTTCCGCCCACATCGGGTCGTGCTCGTACGTTGCGCCGAGGTGGATCCGAACAGCGACGACGGCAGCAGCTTTTTCCATGCCGTGCGGCGGGCGGCGCGCGACACCGGCGTTGGCACGCTCCAGGTCGCCCGGCAGGGAACGGTTGTGGTGCTCTCCCGGGCCGATGGCAACTGGCACCAGTTCCGCGCCGCGGTGGAGCGGGAGTACAGCCCGGGTTCCTGCCGGGTGGCCGTGGGGGGCCGCTGCGACCGCCCCGCCGACTTCCCCCGCTCCTACCGTGAGGCCCACATGGCCCTCGAGTTGCAGAGCGGCACCGGCAGCGCCGGCGAGTCGGTCGTGCGCTTCGACGACCTCGGTGTGTTCCGCATCCTGCTCACCGTGGAGGACACCACGGGGATCGAACGGTTCGTCCACGAAACGCTGGGGACGCTACTGGAGTACGACGCCGAACGAGGCTCATCCATGGTCGGGACGCTGAGCGCGTTCCTCGAATCCGGCGGGAATTACGACATGTCCGCCCACGCCCTGTCGGTGCATCGCAGCACGCTCAAGTACCGCTTGAAACGCATCGAGGAGATATCCGGCCATGACCTGTCGGCGGCCGGGGTTCGTTTCAACCTGCAGTTGGCGACCCGGTCGTGGCAATCTCTGCAATCGCTGCGCACCTAGCCGCTCAGCTGGGTGAGGGTGACGGTGACCTTGTGGGTCGTGCCGTCGGGCGCCAGGACGGTCAGGGAAGCCTTGTCGCCGGGGTGGAGCCCGGCGAGAATCTCTTGGAGCGCCGACAGGGTCGGTGTCGCCTGCCCGTTGATCATGGTGATGACGTCGTCGGGCGCGATGCCCGCCTTGGCCGCCGGGCCCCCCGGCGTGACCGAGGCGACGATGACCCCCACGGGGTTCCCGGCGACGTCGACGGCGGTGGCTCCGCTGATGCCGAGGGCCGCCCGCCCACTGTTGACGACCTGGCCCTGGGCGATCAACTGGGGGGCGATCATTTTGGCGGTGTTCGAGGGGATGGCGAAGCCGATACCACCGGCCGCCCCCCCGCCGAGCTGCGGATCGGTCGCGGCCAGCGTGGGGATGCCGATCACCTGCCCCTGGTCGTTCACCAGGGCACCGCCGCTATTGCCCGGGTTGATGGCGGCGCTGGTCTGGATGGTGTCGGGCAGCACGACGCCGTTGCCCTCGCTAACGGTGCGGCCGGTGAAGCTCACGATGCCTTCGGTGACCGAGCTGGCCAGTCCCAACGGGTTACCAACGGCCAGGTTGATGTCCCCCACCTGGAGTTTGCTGGAATCGGCAAAGCTGGCGGCGTTCACTCCCTTGCTGCGCTTCACCCGGATAACTGCCAGGTCATCGGGCGCGAACGTGCCGACCAGGGTCGCGGGGAGGATCTGGCCATCGAAGAACGTGACCTGAAAGCTGCTGGCGTTACCGACCACATGGGCATTGGTGACAATGTCGCCCTGGCTGTCGTAGACGACCCCGGAACCGAGCCCGACGCCGGTGGAAATTTCTACGACCGACGGCCGGACCTTGTTCACGACCGCCACGAAATCGGCCTGGACCGCAGACGCCGCGGCAAGCGGAGCGAGCGACCCGCTGGTGACACTGGATGACTTGCCACAGGCGGCGACCGCAAGCGCGGCAAGCGCGCCGGCAGTGACTTTTCGTAGCGGCTTCACCCTCCCAGTGTGAAATCGCGGCCGCCGGAAATGCTTCACGCGACCGCGTAGTCGCGGTCGCCACCGCGACGCCGAGGGTTTCTCGCGACCCGCCTCGGAACATACTTTGACGTGATGACGCCCAGCCAGCTGTTGCCGGCGCGGGAGCAGATCGCTTTTACCCTCGCGTTTCACATCGTTCTCGTGCCTTTCGGCGTGGCCTTCACCTTTCTCATGATGATCGCCAATTACCGGGGTTTGAAGCACGGCGACGCCGACGCCCTGCTGCTGGCTCGTCGATGGTCGAAGGTCGCGGCGGTGTTGTTCGCCGTCGGGGCGGTGTCGGGCACCGTGCTGTCGTTTGAGTTGGGGTTGCTGTGGCCCGGCCTGATGGGCACCTTCGGGGCGGCATACGGAATCCCCTTCGGGGTCGAGGGGATCTTCTTTTTCCTGGAAGCAATTTTCGTCGCCGTGTACATCTACGGCTGGGATCGCATGCCGCCGTGGCGGCACTTCTGGACGGGGTTGCCGGTGGTCCTGGCCGGAGCCGGCGGCACCGCGTCGGTGGTGGCCGCCAACGGCTGGATGAACCTGCCCGGGGGCATCACCATGCAGGCCGGCAAGGTGGTCGCCGTGCGGCCGCTGGCGGTGTTCTTCAACCGGGCGTTCTGGTACGAGACCCTGCACATGCTGCTGGCCGCCTATGTCGTCGCGGGCTTCGTGGTCGCCGGTGTCTACGCCGCCGGCATGCTGAAGGGGCGCCGCGACCGCTACCACCGCATCGGCTTCCTCATCCCCTTCACCGTGGCCGCGGCGGTCATCCCCGTTCAGATCCTGGTCGGCGACGTCGTGGCCCGGGAGGCGTTCCACCAGGAACCCGCCAAGTTCGCGGCCATCGAGATCCTGCCCAAGACCGCCTCCCACGTGCCGGAGACACTCGGAGGGGTCCTGATCGGGGGCAAGGTCCGCTTCGGGGTGCGCATCCCGAGCGCCGCGTCGCTGCTCGCTGGCTACGACCCGAACACGAGGATCAACGGGCTCGACGCCATCCCGCCCGGTGTGCGCCCCAAGCCCGAGCTGGTGGACACGGTGCATCTGGCGTTCGACACCATGGTCGCCACCGCGTTCGCCCTGCTGGGCCTGGCCGGCTGGTTCGCCGTCGGATGGTGGCGCCGGCGCGATTTGCCGGCGAGCCGCTGGTTCCTCCGGGGTGCCGCCGCGGCCGGCGCCGTCTCGGTCGTCTCCCTCGAGACCGGCTGGATCGTCACCGAGGTGGGCCGGCAACCCTGGACCATCGTCGGCCTGCTCCTCACCCGCGACGCGGTGACCCGCTCGGGCAATGTCTGGTACTTCTTCGGCGCCACCGTCGTGCTGTACGCCGCGGTGGGGACGGCCACGGTGCTGACGCTGCGGGAAATGCGGCGGCGGTGGCGCTCGGGGAGTGATGAGGGCGTCACTGTCCCCTACGGTCCGGTGGAGCCGGTGGACGTGGCCTCGTAGATGGCCCGCGCCGCCTCGGCCATCCTTTTCGCCGCCGTCACGCTGTACGCCATCTTCGGCGGCGCCGATTTCGGCGCGGGATTCTGGGACCTGACCGCCGGCGGCGCAACGACGGGCCGGCGGCCGCGGCAGCTGATCGACGCCTCGATGGGCCCTGTCTGGGAAGCCAATCACGTCTGGCTCATTTTCTGCCTGGTGGTGCTGTGGACCGCCTTCCCCTCCGCCTTCGCGTCCATCACCCGGACCCTCTACGTGCCGTTGGGCCTCGCCGCCCTCGGGATCGTGTTACGGGGCTCGGGATTCGCCTTCCGTCACGTGGCCGTCAGCACCTCCGAGCAGCGCGCCGAGGGGGCGGCCTTCGCGGCGTCGTCGGTCATCACCCCGTTCTTCATGGGAACCGTCGCCGGCGCCCTGGCCTCGGGCCGGGTGCCAACCAACGGGGTGGGCGCCAACGGCATTACCAGTTGGGTCAATCCGACCTCACTGCTGGGCGGGGTCCTCGCGGTGGCCGCCTGCGCCCACCTGGCGGCGGTGTTCCTCGCCGCCGACGCCCGGTCGCGCCGGGCCCCCGACCTGGAGTCCTATTTCCGCCGCCGCGCCCTGGCCGCCGCCGTGTTCGCCGGGGCGGTGGCGGTGGCCGGCATCTTCGTGCTCCGCGCCGATGCCAGCCGGCTGTTCCACCGCCTCCTCGGCCCCGGTCTGCCGCTGGTCGCCCTCTCGGCCGGGGCAGGCCTGGCCGGTTTGGCCCTGTTGGGCCGCGTCGCCCCCGGCTGGCTCCGGGTGATCGCGGTGATCGCGGTCGGCAGCACCGTGCTCGGCTGGGGCGTGGCCCAGTACCCGTATCTGCTGGGGACCCATCTGCGGGTGTCGGAAGCGGCGGCCCCGGCCAGCACCCTGTGGAGTATCGGACTCGTGGCGTTGGCCGCGGCGCTCATTTGTGGCCCGTCGCTCGCCTTTCTCTACCGGCTCCAGCAGCGGGGGCAGCTGGAAGTCAACTGATCACCGCAGCGCTACGCGGTCGCGTGATCCTCGTCCCGGCGGCGGCCCCGGATACTCGGGGGTGCACGTCTACGAAAGGAGATCCTCCATGGCCGATTTGATCGCTATCGGTTATCCCGATTTGGCGACCGCCGAGCAGGCGGAAGCCGAGCTCGAGCGCCTCGCCGACGACCTCGTCATCGAGCCCGATGCCATCGCCATCATCAGCCGGGACGAGAAAGGCAAATTCCACGTCCGCACCACCCACCACGAGGTGGCCACCGGCGCCACCTGGGGCATGTTCTGGGGACTGCTGTTCGGGTTCCTGTTCTTTATTCCCTTGTTGGGCTGGGCCGTCGGTACCGGCCTCGGCGCCTTGATGGGGTTGGTGGCCAAACTGGAGATCAGCGCCGAATTCCAGCGCCAGGTGCGCGACATGCTGCAGCCAGGCACCGCCGCGGTGTTCGTGGTGGCGGAGAAGATGACCACCGACAAGGTGGTCGAGGCCTTGGCCAAGTTCCACGGACGAGTGCTCAAGACGTCGCTCCCGAAGGAGGTCGAGCAGCAGATTCAGGAGGCGCTCGGCGGTTCCGCGGTCGGGGCTACCGCCTGAGATACCCGTGCCTGAAATGCCGGTGGGCGGGGCGCAAAGCGCCCCGCCCACCTGTGAAGGCGGATCCCGTTGAAGGTGGGTCAGGACACTTCGATTCGGCGGGGACGTTCCGCCGAGGCCTTCGGAACACGGATCGTCAGGACCCCGTCCTCCAGGGACGCGCTCACACCCTGCTCGTCGACGTCGCCGGGGAACTGGACCTCGAAGTAGAACTGGCCCTGGCTGCGGGTGCGGCGGCGTACCACGCCGGTGCGCTCCGTTTCCTTGACCTGGCCGGAAACGGTCAGGCGTCGGCCGGAGAGAGAAATCTCGATGTCGTCTTTCTTGGCGCCCGGCAGGTCCAGTTCCACCAGGTAGGCGTCGTCCGTTTCCTCGATGTCGGACAGGGGCACGAAGGTGCTGTCGACGAGCGGCAGGAACTGGCCCCACGCCCGGGCGAATTGACGCTCGAGTTCGGCGATGGGATCCCAGCGGGCCGGTGCGTCCTCCTGGCCATTTGCGCTCTCGGGGGCACGGCGTCGGGTAGGTACGGCCATGTACGGCTCCTTTCGATCGCGCGGTAGGGGCCGGTGAGTGGGGGGCTCCCGGCCCCCGACCGCGGCGGGCCTTTCCATCGTGGCCCGACCCGGCGAACGGGCGCTTCCCCCGATCGCGTAGACCCGGGAAAGATCTTTAGGCGTCGTGGCGGCGCAACATGACCGCCCCGGCGGCGATGGCGATCACGGCGTACACGCAGAACACGCCGATGCCCGCCCACGGGCCGAGAAATGCCGGGTCATGCACGGTGGTTAGCGCCTGGGTGCCGGCAGGCATCGGGAGGTACTTGTAAATGTCGTTGTAGAGCGACGTCGGTAGGGCGGCAGCCAGGGCGGGAAGGACCAGCAGCAGGCCGAACAGGGTGGCGATGGCTCCGGCGGTGTTGCGGATCAAGAAGCCCAGGCCCACCCCGAGGAGGCCGACGGTCGTCAGGTACAGGGCGCCGCCGAGGACGGCTCGCGCCGCGCCCGGTGAGCCCAACCCGACGCCGACGCCGGCGCTGTGCAGCATGGCCTGGCCGCTGACGAACGCCAGCAGGCTGGCAATTCCCATGATCACGAAGACCGTC
Organism: Acidimicrobiales bacterium; assembly: GCA_036264135.1. Taxonomy (GTDB): domain Bacteria; phylum Actinomycetota; class Acidimicrobiia; order Acidimicrobiales; family Palsa-688; genus DATARN01. The sequence goes on along the minus strand of DATARN010000062.1, from coordinate 1,927 downwards.
ACCGCGAACACCGCCGCCTTGGCCCACAGCACCGGCAGCCGTCGGGGCACGGCGGCCAGCGTGGCGCGGATCATGCCGGTGCTGTACTCGCCGGTGATCATGAGCACGCCGAGCACGCCAACGGCCAGTTGGGCCAGGTAGATGCCCCGGAGGCTGATCACGGCGGCGTCAAAGTTGGGTCCGGGAATGAAGCCATGCTGCTTGAAGTCGTTGGCCCGCAGGGCGCTGATCAAGATGCCAAAACCGACGGTGCAGACCACCGCGGCCAGCAGGCTGAACAGGGTGGAGCGCAGGGACCGCAACTTGATCCACTCCGACGTGACCACCCGCCCCTGGGTGACCCGCTCGGTGCTGTGCCCGACCGCCGGCGCCATTGTCGTCGTCATCGTGTCCCTCCTTGGGCCCCGACCAGCTGGTCAACGTTGGGGTGGGTCGAGAATTCCTGGGCGTCGCGGGTGATCTCCATGAAGGCCTCCTCGAGCGAGGCCTGCTGCGGTGTGAGCTCGATCAGCGGGATCCCGGCCTGCGCCGCCACCAGCCCGATGGCCGCGCTGTCCATGCCACTGACCTCCAGTCCCTCGCCGCCCTGGCGGGTCACGGTCACGCCGGCGCCCGCCAGCAATGTCGACAACCGGTCGGCGGCACTGGTTCGGACCTTCACCAGGTCGCGCGACGTCATGGCGGTGAGCTCGTCGACGCCGACGTCGGCGATGAGCCGACCGCGGCCGATGACGACGAGGTGCGAGGCGGTGAGGGCCATCTCGCTCATCAGGTGGGATGAGACGAAGATGGTGCGGCCCTCGGCGGCGAGCGCCTTCAGCAGGTTACGGATCCAGAGGATCCCCTCGGGATCGAGGCCGTTGACCGGTTCGTCGAGGATCAGTGTGCCGGGGTCGCCGAGCAGGGCCGACGCGATCCCGAGGCGCTGACCCATGCCGAGCGAGAAGCCGCCGGCCCGCTTGCCGGCCACGTCGGTCAAGCCGACCAGTTGGATGACCTCCTCCACCCGGCGGCGGCCGATGCCGGTGGTGGCCGCCAGGGCCAGCAGGTGATTGCGGGCGGTGCGGCCGGTGTGGATGGCGCGGGCCTCGAGCAGGGCGCCGACCTCGTGCAGCGGTGCCGGCAGGTCGGCGTAGCGCCGCCCGTCGACCGTCACCGTGCCCTTGGACGGTTCGTCCAGTCCGAGGATCATGCGCATGGTGGTCGACTTGCCGGCGCCGTTGGGCCCAAGGAAGCCGGTCACGATCCCGGGCCGAACGGTGAAGGTGAGATCGTCCACGGCGAGTTTGTCGCCGTAGCGCTTGGTCAGACCGCGAGCTTCGATCATGGAAAGAGGGTAAAACGACGACCCCTTCCGGCACATCGCCCCCCAGGTTGAACTTGCCACGCCTCGGATCATCCCTCCGATGTACGCGCCCGGAAGCGACTACCGGGGACCCCCGGAGCGTCTAGACATCCCTCCGGGGGCGGGCCACGAAAACCGGGATGGGGCGGGCGGTCTTCTGCTGGTACTCGGCGTAGGGCGGGTAGGCGGCCACCGCGCGCTCCCACCACTGCGCCCGCTCCTCGCCGGTGACCTCACGGGCGATCATGTCCCGGCGGTCCGGGCCGTCCTGAAGCTGGACCTCCGGGTGCGCCCGGAAGTTGTAGTACCAGAACGGATGGTCCGGGGCGCCCCCCTGGGACGCTACCGCCGCGTACCGGCCGTCGTGCTCGACCCGCATCAGCGGGGTCTTGCGCAGCTTGCCGCTCTTGTTGCCTCGGGTGGTGACGATGATGACGGGCAGGCCGGTGTCCCGCAGGGTGTTGGCCTCACGGCCGCCGGAGCGCTCGTACGCCTCCACCTGATCGCGTACCCATTGCGCCGGGCTGGGTTCGTAGTCACCGTCGAGGTCCACGGCCGAAAGCCTACGTCGCCGCCCAGCCG
>DATARN010000202.1:0-15196 GCA_036264135.1 Acidimicrobiales bacterium | reverse complement strand
GTCGCGGCCGCGACGCCCACCAGTGTGGAGCGCCACCCCCGGGTCACTCCAACAGCCAGGACGATGGTCAGCGCTTCCACCATCTCAACCGAGCACGCCAAGAACCCGGCGAGGAAGAGGAAGACGTCACGCATGGCCGGACCCAGCGTATTCGCCGCCCACCGCCCCTGCCCGCTACCGCCCAGCCATCTATGGCAGCTTCAGTTCCTCGCCCACCTGGACGGCCAGGCCATCGGCCACAAGAGACGCCACCACCCGGGCCGTGCGATCGGGATCCCGGGGCCACCCCGCCACCACCGCCAGCGCGGGCCAAGGAATCGGTGCCTCACCGAGGGCGCGGACCAGCCGTCCGCGGCCTCGACGGTCCGATCCGGCGAAGGCCGACTGGCGCCCGGACACTCCCGCCGACCCCACTGCCGGGTCAGGCGCCACCCAGCCCGTCGCCGCCCAGGCGCAGTGCGCCGAAGCAAGTGGGCACCCGGGACACGAGGGGCGACCGGCGATGCAGTGCCGGGCACCGACGTCGAGCATCGCCTGGTTCCACCGCCACCAAAGACCGGAAGGGACCAGCGAGTCGGCCAGCTCCTGGGCCTCACGAGACGAGCGCAGCGCCCGCCCCGCCACCGCCCGGGCTAGGACCCGGGCCACGTTGGTGTCAACAACGCCCACGTCGGCCTCGAATGCGAAGGCCAGCACCGCCCGGGCCGTGTAGGCACCGACGCCCGGCAGCGCTTGCAACGCCGCCAAGGACGCCGGCACCCGCCCCTCGTAGCGCGATAGCAACTCCACCGCCGCCCGATGCAAGCTGACCGCCCGCCGGTTGTAGCCCAGCCCCACCCACATCGCGATCACGTCGCCCACCGGGGCCGCCGCGCACGCCGCCACCGTGGGAAAGTGAGCGAGGAAGGCCTGCCAGCGGGGGACGACACGGGCGACCTGGGTCTGCTGCAGCATGACCTCGCTCACGAGCACCGCCCAGGGATCACGAGTCTCCCGCCACGGCAGGTCCCGCCAGCCACCCCGATCGTCGCAACCGTCGCCGGACGACCAGCGCAGGACCGCCGACTGGAACGGCGTCAAGGCGACGGCGGCCACACGTCCTCGTCGTAGGGGCGCCGGCGCGGCGGCAATGACGCCCGCGTCCACACCATCACCTTGCGGCGGAAGTAGCAGACCTCCTCGCCCCGCTGGTTGAAGCCCTTGGTCTCCACCGTCACCACGCCCCGGTCGGGCTTGGACGACGAGGGGCGCTTGTCGAGCACCCGGGTCTCGGCGTAGATGGTGTCGCCGTGAAACGTGGGCTTCTGGTGCGTCAGGGACTCGACCTCCAGGTTGGCGATGGCCGAGCCGCTCACGTCGGGCGCGCTCATGCCCAGCACCAGGCTGTACACCAGGTTGCCGACCACCACGTTGCGGTGGTGCACCGTCTCGTTCTCGGCGAACCAGGCGTTGGTGTGCAGCGGGTGGTGGTTCATGGTGATCATGCAGAACAGGTGGTCGTCGGCCTCGGTGATCGTCTTGCCCGGCCAGTGGCGGTACACGTCGCCGATCTCGAAGTCCTCGAAGGCCCGGCCGAAGGGTCGGTCGTAGATGGTCACTCGGCAGCGCCGGGCCGGCTGGCACGCACGAGGGCGGCCACATCGGCCAGCGACCCGACGTGTTCGTGGTCGCCGGGCGCCGGGCAGTCGCCGTAGGGGTCGAGGTGCATGGGCCGCAGGCCGGCGGCCTGGGCGCCGCGGACGTCGGCGAAGATGGTGTCGCCCACGTAAAGGATGTGGGCCAGGGTGTGGTCGTCAACGCCGATGGCTTCCAGGGCGAAGCCGAAGATCCGGGGATCGGGCTTCTCGACGCCGACCACCGTCGAGTCGACGACCACCAGCACGGGGACGCCGTGGCCCTCCCCCACCTGCAGGACCTTGGCGGTCATCAACTGCTCGGCGACGGTGCCGTTGGCGTTCGACACCACGCCCAACGGGACCCCGGTGTCGGCCAGCTGGCGCAGCCCGTCCAGGGCGCCCGGCACGATCCGCTCCCACCGTCCCGTCCCCCGCCAGGCGCGGTCGAGCTCGACGACGGCGGCGGGAACGAGCTCGTCGGGAACCCCCACGGTGCGGGCCACGGCGGCGTTGTAACGCCCCCAGTCCAGGATCCCCGTCTCGAGGAAGCCGGCGTCGAGCGCCGCGATGCCGGCGTAATGGGCGCGGTCGAGATCGTCGACGTGGGCCTCGACGCCGACCATGGCCAAGGCCTGGCGGGCAAAGGTGTGCTCCGGGGTGCACAGGACGCCGCCCACGTCGATCAGGACGGCGGGGATGACCGGGTCACTCCTCGCTGCCGACATCGCCTCCAAGATAGGCAGCCCGGACGGCTTGATTGTCGAGCAACTCCGCCGCCGGTCCCGAGAGCACCACCTTGCCCACCTCCAGCACGTAGGCCCGGTTGGCCCGCTGGAGCGCCTGGGCGGCGTTCTGCTCGACCAGGAGCACAGTGGTGCCCTGCCGGTTGATCTCGGTGATGATCGAGAAAATCTGGGCGACCAGCTTGGGGGCCAGGCCCATGGACGGCTCGTCGAGGAGCAGCACCTTGGGCTTGGCCATCAGGGCCCGGCCGATGGCCAGCATCTGTTGCTCGCCCCCGGAAAGGGTGCCCGCCATCTGGCCGGAGCGCTCCTGCAGCCGGGGGAAGAGGGCGTAGACCGCCGCCAGCTCGTCGGCCAGGCCGTCGCGGGCGTGGCCCTTGCGGGCGTAGGCGCCCATGTCGAGGTTCTCCCGGACCGTCATGCCCGGGAAGATGCCCCGCCCTTCCGGGGCCTGGGAGATGCCCAGCTCGACGCGGCGGTGCGGGGGGATGCCGCGGATGTCCTCGCCCTGGAAGCGGATGGTGCCCCGCGTGACGGGGCGCACCCCCGAGATGGTCTTCAGGGTGGTCGTCTTGCCAGCCCCGTTGGCGCCGATCAGGGTGACGATCTCGCCCTCGTTGACGTTGAACGAGACACCCTTGAGCGCCTCCACCTTGCCGTAGTGGACCTGGACCTCGTCCAGCTCGAGCAGCGGCGCGCCGGCGGTGCTAGGCATCGGCGACCACCCCGAGGTAGGCGTTGATGACCCGCTCGTTGGCCTGGATTTCCGACGGGAGACCCTCGGCGATCTTGCGGCCGAAGTCGAGGACGGCGATGCGATCGCAGATGTTCATCACCAGGCCCATGTCGTGTTCGATCAACAGGATCGTGTATCCACTGTCGCGCACCTTCCTGATCAAGTCCGACAGGCTGCGCTTCTCCCGGGGGTTGAACCCGGCGGCCGGCTCATCGAGCAGGAGGAGCTTGGGCGCGGTGGCGAGGGCCCGGGCGATCTCGACGCGGCGCTGGTCGCCGTAGGGCAGGTTGCGGGCCGTCTCGTCGGCCCGGTGCGGGATCCCGACCAGCTCCAGCAGCTCGGCGGCGCGGTCGCGGCCGGCCCGCTCCTCGTGGCGGTGGCGGGGCAGGCGGAGCATGGCGCCGGGGATCGACGTGCGATGGTGGGCGTCGGCGCCGACCATCACGTTCTCGAGGGCGGTCATGTCGGGGAAGAGCCGGATGTTCTGGAAGGTCCGGGCGATGCCGGCCTTGGTCACCTGGTAACGCTTCTTGCCCACGATGGATCGGCCGGCGAACTCGATCTCCCCGCTGGTGGGCTGGAACACGCCGGTCACCACGTTGAACACTGTCGTCTTGCCGGCGCCGTTGGGGCCGATGAGGCCGGCGATTTCCCCCTCGGCGACGTGCAGGTCGACCTCGCCCAAGGCGGTGACACCGCCGAATTGCATGGTGACGCCCCGCAGCTGCAGCAGCCGCTTCTCGGCCCCCGCCACCGGAACGGGCGCGTGGGCAGCGGCCGGGTCAGCCATTCCCGGCCTCCGGGCGGGGCGCCATCTCCAGCCCCGTCTCGCCTCCGAGCGCGCCCATGCCGCCCCCCGGTTCCGGTTCGAGGAGCTCCTGGGCCCGCCGGCGCGACGGCAGGAGGCCCTGGGGCCGGAAGATCATGACGAGCACCAAGGCGGCGCCGAACACGAGGACGCGGTACTGGGCGAACTGGCGGAAGCGCTCCGGCAGGTAGGCGACCACGATGGCGCCGAGGATGACCCCGGGGAGGTTGCCCGACCCGCCGAGCACCACCGCCGCCAGGAACAGGATGGAAAGGTTGAAGAGGAAGTTGTCCGGGGTGATCGAGATCACCTTGCCGGCGTACATGACGCCGGCGGTACCGCCGATGCCGGCGCCGATGGCGAAGGCCCACAGCTTGAACTTGAAGGTGGGAACACCCATCAGCTCGGCGGCGTCCTCGTCCTCCCGGATGGCCGTCCAGGCCCGGCCGACCCGGCTGCGTTTCAGGTTGCGGACGATGACGATCGTCACCACGATCACCGCCAGCAGCAGGTAGTAGTAGGGCTTGGGGTCGAGGATCCCGAACTGCATGTGGTAGCCGAACAGGATGAAGTTGGGCGGGTGCGGGATGCCACTGATTCCCTGCGGGCCGCCGATGGAGTTGGTGTTCTGGGCGACCAGGTGGACGATCTCTCCGAAGCCCAGGGTCACGATGGCCAGGTAGTCGCCCCGCAGCCGCAGGGTCGGGCCACCCAGCACGACACCCGCCAGCATCGACAGGGCGATGGCCACCGGCAGGATCAGGAAGAACGGCCAGTGGGCCTTGGTGCCTAGCACGGCCATGGTGTAGGCGCCGACGGCGAAGAAGGCGACGTAGCCCAGGTCGAGCAGCCCCGCTTCCCCGACCACCACGTTGAGGCCCAAGGCGACGAGCACGTAGATCCCGATGGGGTTGAACAGCACCGAGGCGAAGTCGCTGTCGGGCGTGTTCAGGATGGGGATGCGGAGGTGGGGCAGAAGCACGAAGAACGCCACCAGGGCGGCCGTCGCCACCCAGCGCAGCGGCCGTGGCAGCCGGTCCCAGGCATCGGCCACCGGGCCGGCCAGATCGAAGCGGGCCATCAGGCCCGGGCCTTCATGAGGGCCTCGCCGAGGAGGCCGGTGGGCCGGAACATCAGCACTACGACCAGGGCGACGAACGCCACCACGTTGAGCCACTGGGCGCCGAACACCGACGCCCCGTAGATCTCGATCAGTCCCAAGGCGAAGCCGCCGACCAATGCCCCTCGAAGATTGCCGATGCCGCCGAGCACGGCGGCGGTGAACGCCTTGATCCCGAGGATGAAGCCCACGTCGTATCGGGTTTGCTGGATCTTCACCATGAACAGCAGGCCGGCGGCGCCCGCCATCAGGCCGCCCAGGAGGAAGGTGAGCGACACCACCCGGTCGATGTTGACGCCCATCAACGTGGCCGTCTCGGCATCCTGGGCCACCGCCCGGATGCCCCGCCCGAGGCGACTGGTGCCCACGAAGCGGTCGAGGGCCACCATCATGATCACCGAGGCAACCACGACGACCACCTTGTCGACGCTCACGATGGCCCCCTGGGGCAGTGTGAAGATTTTCGATGGCTTGATCAGGTTGTGGAGGAAGTGGTCGTTGCGGCTCAAGAGCTTCACGTTCAGCGGGCCGAGGTGGATGCGCGTCTGGGCGAACAGCTCCTGCAGGAACAATGAGGCGCCGATGGCCGAAATGAGCGCCGCCAACCGGCTGGCCCCCCGTTTGCGCAGCGGCCGGTACGCCAGCCGTTCCAGGATGACGGCGGCACCGCCACTGAAGGCCATGCTGAACACCAGGCACACCAGGAAGGTGCCGATCAGCGCCAGCCCGGTCCGGGCGGGATCGCGCGATCCCAGGCCGACGGCGGCGGCGCCGACGAGGGACCCTACGGTGCCGAGCATGAACACCTCGGAGTGGGCGAAGTTGATGAGGCGCAACACGCCGTACACCAGCGTGTAGCCGAGGGCCACCAGGGCGTAGATGGCGCCGGTGGTGACGCCGTCGACGGTGGACGGCCAAAACTGCTTGTACAACTCGGTGAGATGAATGGCCGCGAGCACGGTGGGCGATCCTCAGATAGACGGGGGGCGGGGATGCGAGCGCATCCCCGCCCCAGACAGCGTTGTCCCGATGCCGGCGAGCCCTACGCCGGGCCCACCAGCCTGATCATGCCGTTGACGACCTTGTGCACCAGGATCACCGGGGTGCCGTTGAGTTCGCCGTTGGTGGCATAGGAGTAGGTCTTCAGCAAGCCCTTGTACGAGGTGGTGCTGACGTAGGTGTTGATGGCCGCCCGGGTGTACTTGCCGGCCAGGATGGCGGCCAGGAAGTGGTTGGTGGCGTCGTACGCCTCGCCGGAGTACAGCGCCGGCGGGGTGCTGAACTTGGCGGTGTAGGCGCTCACGAACGCCTGGTCCTCGGGGGCGGTCAGGGCATAGGCGGCCGGCGCCGTCAGGTAGGCGCCCTCGGCCCCCGACACGGTGGCACCGTCGACGAAGCCCTTGTCGAGCGACCCGTCGCCGGAAATGAAGGCGGCGGTGACGCCCGCCGTCTTCAGCTGCAGGGCCAGCGGGCCGGCCTCCTGGTAGTAGCCGCCGTACACCACGGCGTCGACGCCGGCCGCCTTGATGGCGTTGACGGTGGACGGGTAGTTGTGGCTCTTGTCGATGGAGCCCGGGGAGGTGACGCTGACACTGGCGGTCATGAGTTGCGTTCGCACGATGTCCGCCAGGCCCTTGCCGTAGGCGGAGGCGTCATCGACGACGGCCACCTTCTTGGCGTTGAGTTTGCTGGTGACGAAGCGGGCGATGGCCGGCGCCTGGGCATCGTCGTTGGCAACGGCCCGGTGGAAGATCGTCCACCCGTTGGAGGCCAGCGCCGGGTTGGTCGCCGAGGCGGTGATGATGGGGATGCCGCCGGCGTCGAAGATGGGGTCGGCCACCTTGGACTCACCGGAGAAGGCGGGACCGACGATGGCCACGACCTTGGCATCGCCGACGGCGTTCTGGGCCAGCTGGGGCGCCTGCGCCGGGTCACCCTGGCTGTCGAACGCCTTATAGGTGATGTGGCAGTTCGGGTGGGCGGTGTTGAACTGCGAGATGGCCAGCTGGGTTCCGTTGGCCTCGTTGATGCCGAGCTGTGGAGAGTTGTTGCCCGTCAGGGCGCCGAAGAAGCCGATGGTGAGGCCCGAGGGGCACCCTCCCGCCCCCGTGGTGTTGGTCGTGGACGTGCTCTTCCCGCACGCCGCCGCGATCAACGCCAACGACCCAACCAACATGACGACGCTGAACCGGTGCCTCCGGTGCCCCATTGTTTGCCCTCCCTGACAGTGGTCGCCGGTGCCCCGGCAACCGGGCAAGCATAATGAGCGGGCCAGTGGACGTGCGCTCTCTGACCCAACACTTTCGTCGGTGATCGAACTCGAGTTGCGGAATGACGTCTATCGGCGTCCGCTGGCCACCGCCCTTGACCGTCTCGGGCTACGGGAGGGGTGGCGCTGCGTCGATGTCGGCGCCGGCGGCGGCGACGTCACCGTGGCCCTGGCCCGGATCGTGGGGCGCGACGGGCGGGTGTACGCCGTTGACAGCGACCCCGAGACCCGCGACGCGGTGGCCGCCGCCGCGGCCGAGGCGGCCCAGGCCCAGGTGATCGCACTGACCCAGGCGGGCGAGGACCTCCTGCTGCCCGAGCTGGTCGATCTGGCGTACTGCCGATTCGTGCTGCTCCACGTCCACCAACCGGTGGACGTGCTGCTCCGGATGCGGGCGGCGGTGCGCCCCGGCGGGTGGGTCGTGGCCCAGGAGCCCATCACCTCGGCTGGGCGGATCGACGGCCAGCCCCTCTCCTACCCCGAGGCGCGCCACCCCGATGTCGGCGCCTGGCTCCCCAAGCTGGTCCGCGACGCCGGTCTCGAGCTGGTCGACGCCTGGGCGGAAGCCCCGGCCGGGGTCGGGCCCGGACCGGTCAGCGAGTACCTGGAGGCCCTGACCGGCGTCGACCCCGGCGACGACCCCGTCGTTCTGCCGCCCCTGGTGACCGTCGTGGCCCGCCGCTCGCCGGCGGCTGAGTCCCCGCCGCTCGCCGGCGGCTGAGTTATAGCCTCGCCGCCATGGCCGCTGCGCCCGATCTCGATGCCTTGAAGACGGCCATCGCCGCGGCTGACGACCTCGTGGGCCGGGCCGCGGCCCATTTGGCGAGCCTGGGAAAAGGGGCGGTGGACAGCAACCAGGTGGTCGCCTACGACCTGGCCCACGCCGCCGCCGGCGTGGCGGTGGCGCGCGCCGCCCTCAACTACGGCACGCGCGGCGACGCCGAGGCGGCGCTGGCGTGCGCCTTCGTGGCCGACGCCCTCCACGACCTGCAGTGCAAGGTGCTGGGGCGGGAGGACCAGTGGGGCGTGGCCGTGGAGGGCGCGCCGTTTGGCGCCGTCGTGGCGTCGTACCGCGACCCCGCCTTCCTCGCCACCCTGGCCAATGTCGAGGGGCCCCGGCACCTGAACGGTGAGTTCGAGATGGTCCAGGACGCCTTCCGGCGATTCGCCGAGGAACGCATCCGTCCCGTCGCCGACGAGATCCACCGCACCAACGGTGACATCCCGCAGAGCATCATCGACGGCCTGGCGGAAATGGGCGGCTTCGGGCTGTCGGTGCCCGAGGAGTACGGGGGCTTCGCCTCGGGTGGCGAGAGCGACCTGATGGGCATGGTCATCGCCACCGAGGAACTTTCGCGGGCGTCGCTCGGCGCCGGCGGCTCACTGGTGACCCGCCCCGAAATCCTGACCCGGGCCCTCGTCAAGGGAGGCACGGAGGACCAGAAGAAGCAGTGGCTGCCCCTGATCGCCTCGGCCGAGCGCATGGTGGCGGTGGCGGTGACCGAGCCGGACTTCGGTTCAGACGTGGCCGGCCTCAAGGTGACGGCGACGCCCGCCGCCGGCGGCTACCGGATAAACGGTGTCAAGACGTGGTGCACCTTCGCCGCCCGGGCTGACGTCTTGATGCTGCTGGCCCGGACCGAGCCCGACCGCAGTCTGACCCATCGAGGCCTGTCGCTGTTCATCGTGCCCAAACCTCAGACCGACAGCGGCGGTTTCGTCGTGGAGCAAGACGAGGGGGGCCGCCTCGAGGGTCGTCCCATCGACACCATTGGCTACCGCGGCATGCATTCCTACGAGCTGGCCTTCGACAACTGGTGGGTGGCCGAGGACGGCCTCATCGGCGGCGCCGAGGGCCGGGGGCGCGGTTTCTACCTCCAGATGGAGGGCTTCGAGGCCGGCCGCCTGCAAACCGCGGCCCGGGCCATCGGCGTCATGCAGGCGGCGTACGAGGCGGCCCGGGAGTACGCCGCCAACCGGGTCGTCTTCGGCCTGCCCATCGCCGACTTCCAGCTGACCCAGGCCAAGCTGGGCCGGATGGCGGCCCTGATCCAGGCCAGCCGCCAGCACATGTACGGCGTCGCCCACCTGATGGCCACTGGGGGCGGCGGCTCGGCCCTGGAAGCCTCCATGCTCAAGGCGTATGTCTGCCGGGCGGCGGAATGGGTGACCCGGGAGGCCATGCAGATCCACGGTGGTATGGGATACGCCGAGGAGTTCGGTGTATCGCGCTACTTCGTCGACGCCCGGGTGCTGTCGATCTTCGAGGGCGCGGACGAGACGCTGGCGCTGAAAGTGGTGGCCCGCCGATTGGTCGAGCTGGCGGCTGGCCAGCGCTCGGGGCCGCGCTAATCTGTCCCGCGCTCGGCCACCCAGCGCCTGTTAAGGAGGGAGAAAGCGATGCTCGACCCCCGGCACACCCTCCTGATCGAGTTCTGCGTCCCCTGAAACTACATTCCCCGCGCCGTCGGTCTGACGGATGAGATCCTGACCAGTTGGGCCCCCATCCTCAAGACCGTCGAGTTGCTGCCCTCATCCAAGGGCCGCTTCGAAGTGACCCTGGATGACGAGTTGGTCTTCTCCAAAGCCCGTTTGGGTCGCCACGCCAACCCGGGAGAGATCTCCGGGTTGCTCCGTGACCGGATCGGGCCTCCCGTGCTCCGCCCGGACTGAGCGGGTCAGTTCCCACGCCGTTTTGACCCGGCTGGATCACGGAAATGTGGGTCGGACCAGCATCTTGGGTCGCGGGCGCGAGGCGGGAATAGGCGGGGGCACAAACCGGTTCACAGGGTGCCAGCCATACCGGGCGAGAACCCCGCAGACTGACCACACAGAGATAGCCACACGAGGTGAATGAGACGACCAAGCCCAACGTAAAGGTCGAGGCGGCGGCCGAACCGGCCGGTGACGCTGACGATGACGTGATTGCAAATGACGACGAACTCGGCGCCGAGGGGCCCGCGAGCATCGACGAACTCGACGACCTCGAGCTCGACGGCGAGATCGGCGATGACCTCGAAGACGACGAGGTCGCCATCGACGACGAGGACGAGGACAGCGAGGGCGACCTCGCGCTTGACGACGTCGAACTCGAGGCCGTGGGGCCCGTCGCCAAGGTTGTGCCGAAGGAGCCGGCCGACGGGGCGGCGGAAGCCGACACCGATGACGACGAACTGCTGGCCGACGAGGTCGAGGCCAGCCTCGACGTGATCCTCGCCGAGCGACTTCGTGGTGACGACACCGAGAGCGACGAGGTCGAGGTCGACGACGAGGAGGACGAGGGCCTGCCCAACCAGCTGGCCACGGTCATCCCGGTTCGCCAACCCGACGAGTTCTTGTGCCAGTCGTGCTTCCTCCTGAAGCCGCCGGGCCAGCTGGCCGACCCCGCCCACCAGCTCTGCCGCGACTGCGCCTAAGGCGCGGATCGCGGCGCCCGCCGGTCAGGCGGGCGGGGTGCGATGAAGGCCGGCGCGCTCCCCGATCGCCACGACCTTGACCGCCACCTTCCGGGAGGCCTCGTCGATCATCTCGTCGCCGAACATGACCGCGCCCCGGCGGTCGCCCTCGGTCGCGTCCCGGTAGGCGTCGACGATGGCCCAGGCCCGGTCGAACTGGGCCTGGCTGGGGGCGAACATTTCGTTCAGGATGGCCACCTGGCTCGGGTGGATGGCCCACTTGCCGTCGTAACCGAGGATCTGGGTGCGCCGGCTGTACTCCCGGAATCCGTCGAGGTCCTGGATCTTCACATACGGCCCATCGATGACCTGCAACCCGTTGGCCCGGCCAGCCATGAGGATCTTCATGAACACGTAGTGGAAGTAGTCGCCCGGGTAGTCGGGGATGAGGACCCCGCCGCTCAGCGACGGCATCCCCATCGAGGCCGAGAAGTCGACCGGTCCGAGGATGATCGTCTCCAACCGGGGTGAGGCGGCGCAGATCTCCTCGACGTTGATGAGGCCCTTGGCGGTTTCAATCTGGCCCTCGATGCCGATGTGACCACGGGGCAGACCGGCCCGGATCTCGACCTGGGTGAGCAACAGGTCGAGGGCGACGACCTCCGCCGCCGTCTCGATCTTGGGCAGCATGACCTCGTCGAGCCGGTCCCCCGCGCGGCCCACCACCTCGATGACATCAAACGCGGTCCACTTGGTGTCCCAGCTGTTGATCCGCACGCACAGGACCTTGTCGCCCCAGTCGTGGTTTTTGATGGCGTCGACGGCCTTGGCCCGGGCGCCCTCCTTTTCCAGCGGGGCGACCGCGTCCTCGAGGTCGAGGAACACCATGTCGGCCGGCAGACCCGCCGCCTTGCCCATCATCTTCTCGCTGGAGGCGGGCACCGAGAGACACGACCGCCGAGGGAGTTGCCGGGTTCGTTGCGACATGGCGTCTATGTTACCCAGCAGTAATCGATCACGCGGCGGTGGCCGCCCCCAGGTCGGCCGGGGTCAGCTGCTCGGAGATGAGCCGGGCGAAGCGGGCCGGGTCGCCGGCCACGAAGCGCCGGCACAGGGTGACGCCCTCGATGTAGCAGTACACGTAGGCCCGCCAGGTGGGGTCGATGAGGAACTCCACCGCCGTCTCGGCCCGCCGGCGGGACAGCAGCGACCAGCGGACCAGGTAGTCGACGACGCTCTCGACGGGTGCGCCATGGTCGTGGAGGAGCAGGGCGGCGTTGCCCCGGACCGCGCCGAGCGCCTGGCCCGCCTCGGACAGCTGGGCGACCAGGTCGGCGTCGTAGGGGATCCCGAGCGGGAGCAGGTGGCTCGCCACCATGGGTTCGGGTCGGGGTCCGGCCGCAACCTCGAGGCCGAGGTCGGCCAGGCCCTCGGCCAGCAGGCACTGGGGCGTCCCGACCAGGAAGATCGTCTCCTCGAGATGGCGCCGCCGGCGCACCAGGCCCACCTCCTTCCGGCAGTGCTCGGTGTGGTGCCCGGGGTAAGCCTCGTGGGCCACGAGGTGGCCCAGGCTGGTCGAGAGGACGGGAAGGTCGACGTTGATGACGACCCGGCTGCGCAGGTTGCCCAGGTAGTAATTGAAGCCGGCCCACGGTTCGTTGGTCACCAGATCGAACTCGACCCGCTCGTCGTCCGGTAACCCCCAGAGGGCCTTCGTCCGGGCCCGCAGGTCCTCGGCCAGGGAGTCGATGGCGGGCCGCAGCTGGTCCGGGGGCACCGTCTGGGCCTCCCGCCAGGTCACATAGCGCTCGGCCAGCGGTCCCGAGCCCGGGAGGACCTCGTCGAGCTGGCGGTGGGCGGCGGCGAAGGTGTCCTCGGCGACCATCTCGGGCCGCACCCCGTAGCACGCCTCCACTTCGTCGGCGTAGCCGATCGGCTGGCCGGCCAACTTGGCCGCAGTGGTGCGCAGCCCCTCGACCTGGGCGGCCAGGAAGTGCCGCCTCGGGGCGTCGAGGTCGGTGTCGGCGGTGAGGTCGGCCAGCAGGCGGCGGGCCCGCGCTTCGAGCTCGGCGGGCGGCCGGATCGGCTCGGCCGCCACCCGGGCCGCTAGTTCCGGGGGTCCGTAGTAGGCGTCCACCAGACCGTCGATGTGGCGGCCCAGGGCCAGGCCCAGCTCCAGGTAGTCGTCGATCAGGTCCTCGATCAGGTCGCTCAGGTCAGTTCCCTTCGGGTGCGCCGCAGGCGCGGCACGGGGCCGTCTCGCGGCTCAGGAGAGATGGGCCCGGAGGAAGTCGACCGATCGCTGCCACGCCAGGGCCGACGCCTCGGGGTCGTGCACCTCGGGTCGGGTGTCGTTGAAGAAGGCGTGGGTCGTACCGGGGTAGAGGAAGAGCTCGACGTCGACGCCGCGGCTGCCGAGTTCCTTCTCCAGCTTCTCCACCGCCGCCGGCCCCGCCATGTCGTCGTTCTCGGCGTAGTGGCCCTGCACCGCCGCGGTCATCTTCGACCAGTCTGGCTCGGTGGCGGGCCAGCCGATGACCCCGTAGAACGGAACGACCGCCTTGATGACGTCGGGCCGGAGCGTGCCGAGCAGGAGCGCCAGCGCCCCACCCATGCAGAAGCCGATCACGCCGACCTTGCCGTTCGAGTGGGTCGCCACGTAGTCGACGGCCCCGCTCATGTCCTTGGCCGCCTGCTCGAGGTTGAGGCTCATCATGAGCTTGCCCGCCTCGTCAGGCTCCTTCGTCGACGCCGCCTCGCCGTGGTAGAGGTCCGGCACCAGGGCCACGAAGCCCTCGCCGGCCAGCCGGTCCGCCACGTCCTTGATGTGCTCGACCAGCCCCCACCACTCCTGGATGACGACCACGCCCGGGCCGGTCCCCGACTCAGGCGTGGCCAGGTACCCCTGGGCGGTCGAACCATTGCTCGGAAACTCCACGATTTCCCCCATGGACCTGAAGCTACCCGCTCAGATCGCCTTTGGTGTCAGCCGAGGGCGGGGCGAAGGAGCTCGGGCGCCACCGGGCAGGACGCGTGTTCCAGCGCGTCGGCCGGGAGGCCGCGGCCACCAGGGCCGACCACTTCGCTCAACAACGACGCCGGGACCAGTTCGACCGCCCGGTCCCACGGCTCGGCCGGGCCGGCGTCGAAGCGCTGGAGCAAGGAATCCCACAACTGCCCCGGCAGCACCCGGCCCTCCCCCACGACCGCCCACACCGGTATGCCGCGGGCAACGGCGACCGCGGCCGCGCTGTGCGACCCCGGGCGGGCGAGGATCCCGCTCGGGCCGGCCGCGGCCGCCTCCACCACGACCAGGTCGGAGACGACGACTGCCGCGGCGACGCCGGCGTCGCCCACGACCATCGCCGGGGTGCCGGCGTCGTCGAGACGCCGGGCCAGGATCGATCCCTCCCCCATGGCGTCGGCGACGAGCACCTCGACGTCGCCCCGCCGGCGCAGGGCGCCGCCGGCGATGTCGGGCCAGCCCACGACGGTGATGGTGATGTCGTCGGGTAGGACGGCCGAAAACGTGGCGCCGGTGGGGTCCGCTTCGAGCGCCGAGGCGGCGGCCCGGGCGGCGGCCACCGGATCGGGGGCGGTCAGCACCCGGGCCGCCATCCACCAGACCGGGCCGACGGTCAGGTGGCGCTCGATCAGGCGGCGGCAGGCCGGGACCAGGCCGGCCGGCTCGACCCGCACCACCCCGGAGAGAGCGTCGGCCGTTTCCCGGACCAGCATGACGGGATCGGCCCCGGAGGCCCGGGCCACGTACCGCAGGTGCTCGATGGGATGCACGGGCTCAGCCCACCCGGACGTGGCCGGGCGTAAAAACCATCAGGTACAAGATGACCAGGAAGAGCACGTCGAAGGCGCCCCAGCCGAAACGGATCCGCCGCTCCCACTGCTCCAGTCGCCCGACCTCGACCGGCTGGCCCTCCCCGGCGCCGCCGTCAACGCCGGCGTTGACCTTGACCAACAGCGCCTCGTACTCCCGCTCGGCCCGGTGGATGACCCCGTGCAGCAATCCGATCTCGATCAGGTACAGCAGCATGGACAGCGTGAGCCAGGACTGGCTGAAGTCCCACGTGGCGACGCCGCCGCTCGGGGTACTGGTGAGCGCCACCCCAATCCCGAAGATGAAGACCCCGTAAATCAGGTACTCGGCGATGTGGGTGATGAAGCCGTTCTCCTCCAGCAGCGCGATCTCGTCCTCGCCACCCCGCTGTCGGGCTCGCGCTCGGTAGAGGCCGTTGAACACGACGGCGCCGAACCCGACCGTCGCGGTGAGGATGTGCAGCAGCAGGAGTAGCCGGTAGAGGCTGCCTTCCAAGCCCAGGCCCATGGCTCGAACGTACCGCCCGTCCTGGATGTGGGCGAGTCGACCGCCGCCATTTCGTGAGCAGAGAAGGTGCTGAGGTACGTTTCATGCGCCGTGGCTCGAGACCCTTCGCCTGATCTAGTTCTGACCCCCATTCGGGGCAAGGCCCGAACCGTCGAGCAGCTGCTCAC
>DATARN010000187.1:0-6265 GCA_036264135.1 Acidimicrobiales bacterium | reverse complement strand
GTGGAGGCGACCACGGGGCCGAACCACGCGTAGCTGCCGTCCTCGCTGCTGATCCCCATGTCGGTGTTGATGAGGCGGTCGTTGATACGCCGGTTGGCGGAGAAGCTGGCGCCGCCATCGGTGGAGCTGGCGTAGTAGACGTCGAGTTCACCGCCCGGCGAGAGGGTGGCCGGCGCGACGTAGCCGTTGCGGTTGTCCATCCATACCACGTCGATGCGGCCGTTTGGAGCGACGGCGATGTGAGGCAGGTTCTGGTTCGCGCCGTTGCGGGTCGGGTCGTCGTTGACGCGGAGGGGATTCGACCACGTGGCGGCACCGTCGGTCGACTTCTGGAAGTAGATGTCCTGGTCGCCGTAGGGCTCCAGCGCCTGGTAGACGAGGTACAGGGCACCGCTCGACGGGTCGATCGCCAGCTGCTGCAAGCCCCCGCCATCACCTTGCCCGTCGCCGCTCACGACGCCGGCCTGGTTCGGCACCCACGTGGCGCCGCCGTCGGTGGACTTGGCCACGATCTCGTGGTCAGGGCCGGGGTCGTGGTCCCGGTTTCGCCACGCCAGGTAGATGGTCCCATCGGCGCCGAACACCGGGGGGGACGGCTCCCGGGTGAGCTCGCCCGGCGCGCTGGCGTCGACGGGCGCCGACCAGGTCGCGGCGCCGTCGTTCGACACCGTGGTGACCATGCGCCGCTGGCCGGCGCCGTCCGCCGGGCCGCCCTTGCTGACCAACACGCCCCACGCCACCACGACAACCCGGTCACCCGTTGGCCGGGCCTCCACGCCGATGGTCGGGCGGACGTAGTAGGGCTGCGGACCGGTGGGCGCGGCGATGGCGACGGTGGCCGAGCCGAAGGTCTTCCCACCGTCCGACGACTTGGCGATGAGGGTGGAGTCGGCCTGGCCCTTGTTCTTGCTGGGCGCGGTGAAGGCCTGGCGCGGGCCGGTGGTTGAGGTGAACACCGCGTACACGTGGTTGTTCGACCCGAAGGCGATCCCCCCGTTCACGTGCGGGTAGCCACTTGAGTCGAATACCACGCACGGTGGGCTAACGAATCCGGCCGGGGGCGTCAAGTTGGTGGAGTCCCAGACGGAACCGCCATCCACGCTGACGCGGACCTCGCACTGCCCCGTGACAAAGTTCTCATCCAGGAGCACCAAGTGCCGAGCGTCCGCGGGGTCTACAGCGATGCCTGGGATGTCGGTTTGGCGGAATGGGATTTTTTCATCGGCACCGACTCGGGTATTCGGGCTGACTCGCCCGGCGGGAACCGCGGCGGCCCCCGCAGCCGACAACGCGGCGACCCCTGCCGCGGGCGGCGCAGCGGCCGAGAGCAGCGCGGCTAGCGTCACTGCCGCAGCTAATGGCATGGTGAATGTACGCATGGCGAACACATATCAAACGCCCCGCAACGTGGCGGTTACGTCTGGGCCCTCCGCACCGATGGCGGCGAGGATGCACGTCTCCTTTCTCGGCGGCGTCACTCTCGACGTGGGCGGATCTGAGTTCCACGAACCAGTTCCAGGACCGCTGGGGCGTCTGGCGCTGGCCTACCTCGTGCTGCACCGGGGTCGACCCGTCACGCCCGACGAGCTGGCCGAGGTCCTCTGGAGTGGCGAGGACCTGCCCCAGACCTGGGAGTCGTCCCTGCGCGGCGTCCTCTTTCGCCTCCGCCGGGCCCTTGACGCGATGGGCGTGCCCGGCGCCGAGGCCTTGCAGAACACCTTCGGGTGCTACGTGCTGCGCCTACCGGCCGGCACGACGGTTGACGTCGAGGAGGCAGCTCACCTCCTGGAGCGGGCACGGGCCTCGCTGGACACGGGATTGCCGGATGACGCCCAGCGGGCGGCGGCGGCGGCGACCGAGGCGTCTCGGGCCGAGTTCCTGCCCGGAGCGCACGGCGCGTGGTTCGAGCAGCGCCAGGCCGCGGTCCGACAAGTGCGCCTGTCAGCGCTCGAGGTGCTCTGCGAAGCGGCGACCGCAGCGGCCGATTATCCTGCGGCGGTCGCGGCCGCCGAGGAGGCCGTCGCCGAGGAACCATACCGAGAGCCAGCTCACGCGCTGCTGATGCGCGCCCACCGGGCGGCTGGGAACCGGGCCGAGGCGGTGCGGGCCTACGAGCGGTGCAAGTTGTTCCTGCGGCGCGACCTGGGCGTCGGGCCGTCGCCGTCCACGCTTGCGCTGCAGCGATCAATCCTGGGTGGCGGCGAGGACGAGGTGCCGTCGCTCGTGGCCCGTTCCACCGCGACCAATCTCCCGACGGCAATGTCGAGCTTCGTCGGCCGCGAGCGGCTCCTGGACGAACTCGACGGCGTCTTCACCCGGACGCGCCTGCTGACGGTGACCGGCCCGGCCGGCGTGGGCAAGAGCCGGCTGGCGTTGGAGCTCGGGCACCGGCTCCTCGCCGGGACGCCCGACGGCGTGTGGCTGGTCGAGCTGGCCGACCTCACGGCCGCCGAGCAGCTCCCCCAGCACGTGCTGGCTGCCCTCCGCCTGCCAGAGTCCGGAGGCCGTCGGCCCGCCGAGTCCCTCGCCCAGTGCCTCGCCGAGCGGCGAATGGTCGTCATCCTGGACAACTGCGAGCATCTTGTCGACGCCTGTGTTTCGCTGGTGTGCGACCTGCTTCGGGCCAGCTCGGGGCTCCGTGTGCTGGTCACCAGCCGCGAGCCGCTGCGGGTCAGCGGCGAATGCGTGCGGGTCGTCCCGATGCTTTGCGTCCCGCCCACCCAGGCCGTGACCGACTTCGAGGCGGCCATGGCCCACGACAGCGTCCGACTGCTCGTCGACAGGGTGCTGGCCGTCTCCCCGCAGCACCCCCTCCAGCCGCCGTCCGCCCTCGTGCGTATCTGCCGCCAGCTCGATGGTCTGCCATTGGCCCTGGAGTTGGCTGCCGCCCACGCTCGGCTCGTGCCGCTCGACGACATCGCCCGCTACCTGGAGAAGCAGGTGCCCGTCGTGACCCAATCGCTGCCCGCCAGCCCCGAACGCCACCGGACGCTGGAGCGGGCCTTGGACTGGAGCCACGACCGGCTCTCGGCCCCCGAACGGGCCCTGTTCGCCCGACTTTCAGTGTTCAACGGCGGGTTCACCCTGGCCGCCGTCGAGGCGATGTTCCCCTCGCAGGACGTGACTGTTGTTGAGCTCCTGAGTGCTCTGGTCGACAAGTCGCTCGTCCTGCTCGAGGGCCGGGCCGGCACGATGCGCTACCGGCTGCTCGAGACCACGCGGGAGTACGCGGCCCGGCGACTGGCGGCCTCGGGCGACATCGTGGCCAGCCGCGAAGCCCACCTCGCCTGGTTCACCGGCTACGCCCAAACCGTCGACGCCGAACTCGAGGGCCCGCTGCAGGACAAGTGGCTCGACACCCTCGAGATCGAACACGACAACTTACGTGCCGCCCTCAGCTGGGCGGCGGCCTCGCCCTCGGCGGGCGCGGCCGCACGTGGCGCCGAGCTCGCCTTGGCCCTGAGCCGATTTTGGGAAGTGAAGTCGTACTTTACTGAGGGCCGGTCCTGGCTGGAAAAGGGGGCTAGGGCGGCGGTCGGCCAGTCCGACCTGGCGGCGAAGTGCCTGAACGCGGCGGGCACGCTCGCCTTTCGCCAGTGCGACTACGGGCCCGGCCGCCGGTTCCATCGCACAGCGTCGGAGGCCTTCGAGCGCCTCGGCAACCGGCCAGGCGTCGCCGTCGCGGTGAACGGTTTGGCCAACATTGACGTCGTCGAGGGCGACTTTGCGTCGGCCCACCGGCGGTACACGTCGGTAATCGAGCTCGGCCGGCAGCTCGGTGACGATCGCATCGTGGCCGCCGGCCTGCTGAACGTGGGCGTCGTCGTCGAGCACATGATCTTTGCCGGGCGTTCGGGGCGGGAGGCCGTGGCCCCAGCTCGTCGGGCGCTGAGCGAGGCCCTAGACCTGTACCGGCAGCAGGGCAACATCTACGGCATCGCCGTCGTCCTGGAGAACCTCGGGGTACTGGTCGGCATCGACGGCGACGACGACGAGGCCCGGCGCTACCTCGGCGAGAGCCTGGCTATCAGCCGCCACCTTGGCAACCGCAAGGGCGTCGCCGGCACGGTGCGGTTTCTCGGCCAGCTCGAGTTTCGCCGGGGCTGCTTTGGGGCGGCGCGCGTGCACCTCGAGGAGTGCGTGAGCATCGAGCAGCAGCTGGGCGCCACGCCACGCCTGGCCGAGGCCGTCGCCTTCCTCGCCGCCATTGCCGAGCAGGAACGCCGGCTCACGTAGCCAGGGTCTCCGCTTTGCGCCCGAAGGCAACAAACGGTTGCGGCCGGGACGGTAACCCGGCTCCTCGACTGACGACGAGCGCCGTCGGTCGCTCCTCTCCGATCCGGCGGTGCGCGACGGGGCCAGATGGAGATGGTCCAGTGGCCGGGTAGTCAGGCGCCGCCCGCGGAACCTCCGAAGCGCTGGTTGCTGTGGTGCTCCTCGGCCAGGCGGCGCAAGGCGAGCAGGACGTGCTCGAACACCACCGTCCCGACGACAATCTGGGTGACGGTATCGGTCGGACCTCGGGATGGGTCGATGGTCTCCAGTTCCCAGCGGGCGATCTCGAACGCCGCGTCTGCGAAGGGCTCGAAGGACTCGACTCCATAGCTGCTGCCGAGGCGCCGCAGCGCCAGCACCGCTCCGGCCAGGACGTCGAGGGCGGGTGCGGCCGGGTCGACGTTCCAGCCCCGGCCGACGATGTAGTCGACCACGTCCCGGCGGGCGGCCTGATGTTCGGAAGAGTCGTCGGATCGCAGCGGACCCAGGGCGTGATGGGCCGAGGCGAGAACGCGGTCCATCGGCTGCGCGGTGTCGTCGATGGCCGCCAGCACCGCGCCGATCCGCGAAATGGGCACGTCACCGACCTCGCGCAGGACGCGGATCAGCCGCAACCGCTCGACGTGGGCCTCCCCATAGTCCGCCTGGGTCGCCGCCATCTCCGTTCCCGGCGAGATCAGCCTCTCCCGGAGGTAGTACTTGACGGTGGCCACGCTGCAACCACTGGCCCGGGCGAGCTCCGCCATCCGCACGATCGTCGCCCCCTTTTCCGACCCGAAATTGCTTGCGTTTTCATCTGGATCCTGCCACTATCCAATCGGGATAGTACAACTATCCAACTCCTGTCGAGAGGAGCTTTTCATGGCGAAAGTCCAGGCCGGCCGGTACACGGCCGACCATGACGGCGAGATCGTCGTCTTCCTGATCGGCATGCGCGTGAACCGAATCTGGAAGGTCAAAAAGTGGCTCCCCACCGCGGCCGCCATGGGCCCCATGCTGCGTGAGCTGGCGGCACACCCGGAGAAGGGGCTCCTCGGCGCAGAACCGTTTCTGGGCGGCCGGACCATCATGCTGGTCACCTACTGGCGTAGCTTCGACGACCTCGAGCGGTTCGCCCGGAACCCCGACGACCCCCATCTGCCGGCGTGGCGGGCGTTCAACCGCCGGGTAGGGACCTCGGGCGACGTCGGCGTCTTCCACGAGACGTTCGTGGTGCCCACCCAGTCCAGCGAGTCGATCTACGCCAACATGCCGGTGTTTGGACTGGCCAAAGCCACCGCTTCGGTCCCGATCGGACGAAAGGGGCAGGCGGCCCGCTTCCGGATCGGCTCGGCCAAGCTGGACGAGCCCGCCGAGCCGGTTCCGGTCTAGCAGGTCCGAACTGGCCCGGGAGGTCGCTCTCGTCTTTGCACCCCGCCGCGCCAACGGGCCGACACCGGGCCGCACCAGGCGGCTATTTGGGACCGTCGTTATCCCGGTCGAGAAAGCGGATTGAGGGCCCGATGACCACCCCGGCGCTACTAAAGGCGGCCGGCGGGGACGGAGCGGCTGAGCTTGGCCGGAGCCCTACTGGCATTCCTGGTTGAGGTAGGCCCATGGCGCGTGGGGCCTCTTGCTCGGCGGCGCGCCCCCAGCGGCGCGTTCATGTCGGACTGGGGGTCACGCTTTTCGACCCGTTCCACCTTGCGGCGTGAGTCGTCCCGGAAGGTAGCTCAGGCCATCACTTCTGAGCTAACCGCCCAAAGCGCCGCTCTTTGGGCTACGTCCGGTGGATCCACACAACCACCCGGTCGGGTGGGCCGTAGAGGACTCGAACCTCTGACCCCTTGCGCGTCATGCACCCGAGAGGGAGAAATAGTCAATACCTGTGGATGAGATTTTCTGTCGGGTTACGCGGCGACCTCCTGGTTTTGCTCGGTGGGACGCTCGGTCATCACTCCTTTCTCGAATTTGGCGCCAGCTCGGACCAAGGCGACCAGGTGCGCGGCGT
>DATARN010000114.1:0-9136 GCA_036264135.1 Acidimicrobiales bacterium | reverse complement strand
GAAGGTGCTGCCCACCTGGTCGGACCTCGAGGTGTTCCTGCAGCTCCTGCCCCGCTCGTCGACCGGGGAGCGCATGAACCCGTACACCTCGATGTGGACCGGGGTCACGGCCGGCGACGGCCCGCAGCACTTCCACCTGGTCCTCCTGGACAACGGCCGCACCGCGACCCTGGCCGACGAGGTCGGGCGAGCGGCACTGCACTGCATCCGCTGCTCCGCCTGCCTCAACGTGTGCCCGGTGTACGAGCGGACCGGCGGCCACGCCTACGGCTCCACCTACCCGGGCCCCATCGGCGCCGTGCTGTCCCCCCAGATGACCGGCCTGACGGGCGGCCACGACCCGAACGACTCGCTGCCCTACGCCTCGTCGCTGTGCGGCGCCTGCTTCGACGCCTGCCCGGTCAAGATCAACATCCCCGCCCTGCTGGTCCGGCTGCGCAGCCAGCACGTGGAGCTGGCCGGGACCCGGACCCCGGAGGCGGTGGCCATGCGGGCCATCCGCTGGCTCATGGCCACGCCGGCCCGCTTTCGGCGGGCCGGCCGGGCCTCCCGGCTGGCCCGCGTCGTGGTCCGCCGGGGCCGTCCCGTCGTGCCTCTGCCCCCGCCCCTCGCCGGCTGGACCCAGTCACGCGACCTTCCCACCCTGGAGGGGGAGACCTTCCGGGAGTGGTGGGTGCGCACCCACGAGGCCGACGCCTCGTGAACGCCCGGACCGAGGTCCTGACCCGGATACGCCAGGCGATCGGGGAGTCGCGTGATCTGCCGGTGGCGCGGCAATACCGGCGCGCCGGCGACCACCCGCCGGGTGCGCCCGATCTGGTCGAGCTGTTCGCCGACCGGGTGCGGGACTACCGCGCCGAGGTCGTCGGCTGCGACGACAACGACGCCGCCATCGCCGCGGCCATATCCGGGGTCCTGGCCGCCCGCCACGTCTCGCGACTCGTCGTGCCGCCCGGTGTGCCCGAGGCGTGGTTGCCGGTCGGCCAGCGCGTCGTCGATGGCGACCCGCCGCTCACCCACCAGCAGCTCGACCAGGCCGCCGGCGTGCTGACCGGGAGCACGGTGGCCATGGCGGAGACGGGCACCATCGTGCTCGACGGCTCCGCCCTCTGCGGGCGCCGGGCCATGACCCTGGTACCCGACCTGCACCTCGTCGTGGTGCGGGGCGATGACATCGTCGAGTCGGTCCCCGAAGGGCTGGCCCGCCTGGACCCCCGCCGGCCGCTCACCTTCATTTCCGGGCCCAGCGCCACCAGCGACATCGAGCTCGAACGAGTCGAGGGAGTCCACGGGCCCCGGCAGCTGGTCGCCATCGTGGCGTCACCCCACGCTGCCTACCTTCCTTCCTGACGGCACCGACCTCCACGCCCCGGGGAGCGAGCCCATCGGTCACTCGGCGCCCTCAACCGACCGGGCTCCCCGATCCCGCAACCATCCGATCACGTTGTCCTGGCGGGTGCTGTGGCCGCTGGCTGCGTCGAGGGGTGTTCCCCTGGAGTAGTCCGGCTCCCAATTGAGATCCGCCCCGGCGGCCAAGAGGCGCTCGGCGGCCCGGCGCTGGCGGCCGGCACACGCATGCCAGAACGCCTGGGAGATCTCACTGCCGGTCGGGTCGTCGGCGAGGAGGTCGTCGAGGCGATCGAGCATGCCCAGCGCCCCGGCGTGCCACAGCTTGTCGACCAGAGCGCCGCGGGCGACGAGTAGGCGGGCGACATGCCAGCAGGCGTAGCCGACGGCATTGTCCAACGGGGATCCGATCGAGCCGCCGGGCATCTCTATATCGGCGCCGCCGTCGATCAGCGCCGCGGCCACGTCCACGTCGTCGCTGCTGGCCGCCCAGTGAAGCGGCGTCTCGGACCGCGGCTCGGGCGTACGGAAGTTGGGGTTGGCGCCGGCGGCCACCAGCAACCGCACGATCTCGGGGCCGTTGGGCCAGTAGCCCGGCCAGTCCGCCACCACATGCAGCGCAGTACGCGATTTGAAGGGACCGCCGAGCGGGTTTCTGCTCAGCTCGGGCACCTCGGAGATAAGACTTCTCACGGCGTCGATGTCGCCGGCGCGGATCGCGAAGACCAGTTCCACCGCCCGGTCACGCTCCGGTGTGCTCACCGCCATTGGCCGATGCCCGGGCCCCCCACCTAGCCGAGGGTGCAGGGCGGCGCCACCTTGGTCCCGCTGTTGGCGTGCCACACGTTGTTGTCACAGTTGGGGTTGGAGTCGTACAGGTCCTCAACGTTGCTCCCGGCGGCGTGGTTCGCCGTGAGGGTGTTGAACTTGCCCCGCGGATTCCCGGTCTGACTCGGCGGCAGCGAGCCCGGCGGCGATATCGGACGCCGCCCGACGGTCACCCCGCCGGCGGCGTTGTCGAGCGCGGTGTTGGCCCGGATCAGGTTGAAGCTGCCGAAGATGCGGACGCCGTCGCCCGGAACGGTGCCGTTGAACCCGTTATCGGCGACGTAGTTGCTCTCGACCGAGTTGTGGTCGGTGTCGGCGAATAGCGAGATGCCGTCGAGGCCGTTGCGGGCGACGAAATTGGCGATCACCGTGTTGCCCGGACCGACCCCAGGCTCCAACCGAACGCCATCGTTGTCGCACCCCGGGTGGGCTCCCTGACGGCAGGCGACGTTGTCGGTCACCTGGTTGGCCCGGATGATATTTCCCGTCGTCGGTGCCGTGGAGAACACATGATCGCTGTCGGACCGGGAGATTAGGCCGATACCGGAGAACGGACCGTTGTTGACCGTCCGGTTGGCGAGGATCGTGTTGTTCGACGAGCCCTCGATGAGAATCCCGTCTCCGTACAGCGTGTCCGGAATTATTGGATCCCCCGAGGAGCCCAGGTTGTCACGAGCCGTGACGGCCCTCACGGTGTTGTTTCCTCCGTTGGCGATGACGACGCCGCCGTCGAAGTCGGTGACGGTCCCGTTCAGGACGGTGACCCCATGGCGCCCGGCGATGAGCACGCCCGCGCCGTCGCCCGGCTGCGGGGTTCCGAACACGTGATGGCCGCCCAGATTGAGGACGATGTTGTCGGCCCCCACGATGATGCCGTTATCGGCGCACGGGCCCACGTCGGCCGTAAGCGTCGTGCTCGTCGTCACCACCTGCCCGCAACCGAGGACGGCGGCGTGCGCACCGGTGATCCCGCTCACCCCAGTTATGACCAGGAAAAGGGAAACTGCGATCCCAAAACGTCCGAAGTGTCGCACCGGAACCCCCCGCCGTCACGTCGCCATGAGTCGGCCGTAACTCTAGTAGAACGCTGTACACCGCGTCGGCCCGTAGCGATTGCGCCATACTTTGTGCCATGCGCGTCGGTGTCTCCGGCAAAGGTGGGGTGGGCAAGACGACGATCTCGGCGGTCGTGGCGCGAACACTTGCCGTTCGGGGCCATCGCGTCGTCGCCATCGATTGCGATTCCGATCCCAACCTGGCGGCCAACGTGGGCCTGGCCTCCGACCAGGTCGCTGCCCTGCGCCCGCTGCTCGACCAGTCCGGCCCCGAGCGGTCCCTGCCCACCGGGGCCGATCCCGCGTCGCTCCTCAAGAGGTACGGGCACGCCGGACCTGACGACGTCACCCTGATGCTGGCGGCCCGGGCGGAGCGGGCGGGCTCGGGCTGAACGGGCGCCGCCCATGTCACGGTCCGTGACTTCATCGAGCGGTTCGACCAGGAGTTGTCCGGCGCCGTCGTGGTGGCCGACATGGAAGCCGGCCTCGAACATCTCTCCTGGGCCGGCGGGACGCTGCGCTGCGTGGACCTTCTGCTGGTGGTCGTCGAGGCCCAGGTCAAGGTGCTGCTGACGGCGGAACGGACGATAGCCCTGGCCCGCGAGTTGGGGATCGCCACCATCGCCCTGGTCGGCAACCGGGTCCGTCCCGGCGACCGGCCGCTCCTCGAGGGCTTCGCCGCCGCCCAGGGCTGCGAGCTGCTGACCGTGATCCCCGAGGACGACGCCATCATGGCCGCCGACCAGTTGGGAGTGTGTCCCCTCGACCTCGCGCCCGACTCGGCCGCGGTCGGCGCTATCACCGCGCTGGCCCGGATCCTCGAGAGCCGGTTTATGAACGCCACGGCCGTCTGAAGACCGCGGCTCACAGGCGTGGGTCGACCGGTTCGCTCTCGAGGGCAAGGACGCCAAACACGCACTCGTGGACCCGGTAGAGCGGTTCGCCGGCCACGAAACGTTCGAGCGCTTCGATCCCGAGCGCGAACTCCCGGAGCGCCAGCGACCGCTTATGGCCCAGGCCTCGCGATCGCAGCCGGCTGAGGTGCTGCTCGGCGGTGTACTCCGGGCCGTAGATGATGCGTAGATACTCGCGGCCGCGGCACTTGATACCGGGCTGGGTCAGGCCTTTCGGGCCCCGGTGCACAACCTCGATCGGTTTGACCACCATGCCCTCCCCGCCCCCGGCCGTGAGCCCCTCCCACCAGGCGACCGCGGCCGCCTCGCTGGACTCGTCGGCGAGATCGACGGTCACCGTCGCGGTCGATCGGAACGCCGTCGGGTCGGCGTCGCACAGGCGGCCGAGCACGTCGAGATGCCACAAGTGGTCGGTGAGGGCGTGAACCTTGCCTTCACCGGCCAGGACCTGGAACGGGGCCAGGCGGAGGTCGTCGACCGAGTCGACCGGCCAGCAGTAGCGGCGGTAGGCATCGACGAACCCGCAGGCCATTGCCTCTCGTTGATGTTCCCGGGCCAGAAGGTCGGCGATGTCGGCGCCGCGTTCGGCCGCGGCCTGCACGACGGCGACCTCGGCGGCGAGGGTGGCGGTCGCCGCTGCCCCGACCGACGCGTACTGGCGGCGCAGCAGCTCCTCCGCCTTGGCCGACCAGGGCAACAGCTCGCAGTCGAGGACCAGCCAGTCGGTTGTCAGCTCGTCCCACAATGCCGCCTTGTCGACGGCAGCACGGACCTTGGCCAGCAGTGCCGCCTCCTCGCCCGGTCGGTTGAAGAACGGCCGCCCGGTGCGGGTCACGATCGCACCGCCGGCGTGGCCCTCACTGACGCCGAAGCGGCGGTGGGCCACGGCCTCGTCGCGGCAGACCACGACGACGGCCCGGGAACCCATGTGCTTCTCCTCGCACACAACCCGCGCCACACCGTCGCGACGGAACGATGCGAACGCCTCGGCGGGATGTTCGAGCAGGCCGTCGAGTTGGCTGGTGGCGGTCGGCGACATGGTCGGCGGCAGGTAGACGAGCCAGCGGGGATCGGCGGCGAAACGGCTCATCACCTCCAGGGCGGCGATGGCGTTCTCCTCCCGCACAGTGACCGTGGGGACGAGCCGAGTCGTGATGATCCGCTTGCCCAGGACGTCGTCAAGGTCGAGGTCGGTCGGGGCCCGATCGGCGTCCTCCACCGGCGGAGGAACGAGTGGCCGCGCCGGCTCCCAGTACGTGTCGCCCGCGGGGACGGACACCAGTTCTCGTTCGGGGTAGCGCAGGGCGGTGAGCCTGCCGCCGAACACGCAGCCGGTATCGATGCAGATGGTTCGGTTCAACCACGTCGCCTCGGGCACCGGGGTGTGGCCGTAGACGACGGTGGCCGCGCCTCGATAGTCCTCGGCCCACGGGTAACGCACGGGCAGGCCGAACTCGTCGGTCTCGCCGGTGGTGTCGCCGTACAGCGCGAACGAACGCACCGCGCCCGACGCCCGGCCTTGCATGTCGGCTCGCAGACCGGCGTGGGCCACGACGAGCCGGCCTTCGTCCAGTACCAGGTGGCTGACCAGCCCGTCGATAAACGCTGCGACCTGGGCGGAGAACTCGGGCGGTTCGGCGGCGAGCTGGGTGAGCGAGACGCTCAGCCCGTGGCTCGGTGTCACATTGCTGCCCCGCAGCGCCCGCAGGAGCTTGGCCTCGTGGTTGCCGGGGACGCACAGGGCGTGGCCGTCGCGGACCATGCCCATGGCCAGGCGGAGCACGGCGGGGGTGGCGGGGCCCCGGTCGACGAGGTCCCCGACGAAGAACGCCTTCCGACCTTCTGGGTGTTGCGCGGTGGTGCCATCGGCGGCGACCTGATAGCCAAGCTGTGCCAGCAGTTCGCGGAGCTCGTCGTAGCAGCCGTGGACGTCGCCGATGATGTCGAACGGGCCGCGGTCGTCGCGTCGGTCGTTCCACAGGGGTTGGCGTTGGATTCGGGCGGCGTCGATTTCCTCGACGCCGTGCAGGACCCAGTTCTTGTGAAAGCCCTCCTTCCGCAGCCCGCCGAGGGAGCGGCGCAACTGGCTGCGCTGGATGCGCAGAACGTGGTCCCCGAAGGCTCGGTCGGGGCGGGCGGCGTTGCGTTGGGCGCACACCGACTCAGGCACGTCAAGGACGATGGCCACCGCCAGGACGTGGTGGCGCTTCGCCAGGGCGACAAGAGACCGGCGCGCCTCGGGCTGGACGTTGGTCGCATCGACCACGACCAGCCTGCCGGCCTCAAGCCGTTTGCCGGCGATGAAGTGCAGCACCTCGAACGCCGCCTCAGTGGCAGCCTGGTCGTTCTCATCGTCGCTAACCAGGCCGCGACAGAAGTCGGAGGAAAGGACCTCGGTCGGCGCGAAATGGCGGGCCGCGAAACTCGACTTTCCAGAACCCGACACGCCGACAAGCGCGACCAGCGACAGGTCGGGAATGGTGAGGGTCATCGGCGGAAGACCGCCATCTGCGTCGGGCTGCCCAGGTCCGGGTCCTCCGCGCCGATCCCCGACAGCTCGACCGCATAGCCATGATGGTCGGCGACGGCGGCAGCCCACACCGCCAACTCGGCTCGGGTCCATTCGAAGCGGTGGTCGCGGTGCCGGAGCGACCCGGCCGGCATGTTCTCGAAGAGGGCGTTGTACTCGACGTTGGGGGTGGTGAGGATCACCGTCCGCGGCTGTGCGTGGCCGAACAGGACCCGTTCGAACGCGCCCAGTCGCGGTGGGTCGAGATGCTCGATGACCTCGATCACGGTGGCGGCGTCGAATCCGGCCAGGCGGCGGTCCCGATAGGTAAGGGCGCCCTGTACAAGCTCGACCCGCTGGCGTTGGCGCGGGGCCATGGTGTCGAGGTGCAGGCGGCGGGCGGCGCCCTCCAACGCCCGATAGGAGACGTCGACTCCCAGCACGTGGTCAACGGTGGTGTCGCGCAGGATCCGTTGCACCAGCTTTCCCCCGCCGCAACCGAGGTCGACAACCCGTCGGGCACCGCAGGCGGCGATGGCGTCGACGACCGCCGCCAGGCGCTGGTCGTTGAGGCTGATCCGCTCCTCGACCGCCTCCTCCTCGGCGTCGCGGGCCCCTTCGGCCTCGTCGGGGTCGTCCTGGGCGTCCTCCATCAGCCGGGCCAGCGCGTCGCGGGTCAGGCGACGGTCGTGACGCAAATAACGCTGGGCAATCAGCTCCCGCTCGGGATGGGCGGCCAGCCAGTCACCGCCCCGGCGCAGCAGCTTGTCAACCTCGTCGGCGCCGACCCAGTAATGCTTGTCGTCATCGAGCACGGGCAGAAGCACGAAGAGGTGCTCGAGCAGGTCGCGCAGCCGGCACGTTCCTGCCAGCTCCACGTCGAGGTAGCGGCTGTCCCCCCACGCCGGGAATTGCCGATCGAGCGGCAACGGCGCGGCCTGGACCTGATAGCCGAGCGGTTCGAACAGCTGGCGCAGCAGGCCTTCCCCGCCTCGGCAGGGCACCACCGGCAGGTGCGCCGACAGTGGGAGCGGCGCCTCCACCAGATCGGGGCGCTCCTTACTGCGGCCGGCAAGGGCGGTTCCGAAGCACTTGTTGATGGCGACCGACAGGAACGACGACGCCGCATACGGCCGGTCGTTCACGTACTGATCGAGCGAGAAGTCCTTGCCTTTGGGGCCGCCCTTGCGATCGCGGACCAGCCCGACCGGGTCGACCTCGACCAGCAGCGCCGCCGTACACCGGTCGTCCCTCGCCTCCGGGTACAGCACGAAGGCCTGGCCGAATGGCAGCTCGGCGGTGTACACCCGGTCCGGGTTCTTGTGCAGCAGGAAACCCAGATCGGTCGCCGGCTCGTGTGTCGTGGAGAGGGTGAGCAGCATCGGATCCTCACTCGTCAGGCCTCAGACGATGATGACTGACTCGGCGGTTACCGGCCGCTAATTTCCTTGTCCGCGCCGGCAGGGATGGGAAAAGGGGGCCGTTGACCACGCAGCCGGGTCGCTGACCTTGGCGATCATCTGCTCCACGCGCCCCCTCGGCGCCGCCGGGCCGAAAGCGACCTACCGTGGTGGCGTTTTGCCGAGGGCGCCGGCGGAACGGGTGTGTC
This sequence comes from Acidimicrobiales bacterium, assembly GCA_036264135.1. GTDB lineage: Bacteria > Actinomycetota > Acidimicrobiia > Acidimicrobiales > Palsa-688 > DATARN01. The sequence goes on along the minus strand of DATARN010000114.1, from coordinate 874 downwards.
ATTCGGCTGGCCAGTGACGAGCCGGGTCGCCGGCGGAATCTTCTGGGTGGTCGTCGTCGCTGGGGTTGCTGCCGCTGGGGGTGATCCAGCGCCAGTTGCCGACGGCGCCTTCGACTCGGTAGCCGCTGTAGGTGATGAGGTAGTGGTGCCATTGGCAGACGCGGCAGCAGGTGGCGAGGCTGGCCGGGGTGCCGTTGCGGTAGTCGGGGTAGTGGTGGATCTCGAGGCCGTGGCGGACGGCGCAGCCCGGGACGACGCATTGCCGGTCGCGTTCTTCTAGGGCGGTCCGGAGCCGGGCGGGGATGCTTCGTCCGGCGTGGGCGACGGCCCGGATGTCTTCGCCGTCGGTGACGAGGACTTTGAGCCAGCAGTCTTCGGCCAGCCAGGCGGCAGTGGCCGCGGGAACGGCGCCGATGCCGAGAATCTCGCACACTTCGCCGTCTTGCACCCAGCCCCGTTTGAGGACGGTGTAGTCGACGCGGAGGTGGTCCACGGCTCGCGGCCCGGCGCTGGGGTGGGTGACAGCCGGTGGTGCCGGGGTGTTTGTCGGTCCCGCGTCGGTGGGCGGCGCGCCCGCCGGCTGTGTGGCGCCGTGGCAGGTGCCGATGCCAGCTTCGGTTGGTGGCCCGGCGCCCGGGGCAGGCTTCGCCCCTGCCGGGTGGGCGATCGGATAGGGGTAGCCAAGTGCGCCGAGAAGGCCGTCGGGGCGGTCGTCACCCGTTGCGGGGAGGTCGTCGCCCGCATCACCCCACGCTCGGCGGCAATCCGTCGGCGTCTCGGTCGAGCGAGAGGAATCGCCGAAACCGTGGATGGCTCCGTGGTCTTTGTCGGCGGTGCCGGCGGTCCCGCTGAGCGGGGATTCCGTCGCCGTGGT
>DATARN010000109.1:0-22833 GCA_036264135.1 Acidimicrobiales bacterium | reverse complement strand
GTGGAGGTGACCGGACTTGAACCGGCGACTTCTACGTTGCGAACGTAGCGCTCTACCGAACTGAGCTACACCCCCGCGGGGCGACGAGGTTACCTCAGGCTCGCGGAGGGTCGTCGGGTAGATGCCCGGCGATGGCGGCCTGGAGACGGGCCTGGAGGATGCTGGTGGTCAGGTCGCTGCGAGTGCGCTCGAGCACGGCTCGGAGGGCGTCGGCGGTGCGGCGCAGGCCGGCGGTGACGGCATCTGGGTAGTCGATGGTGACCAGCAGGTCGTAGACATCCTCCATGTCACCGAGCAGCCGCTCGGCCACCTCCAACTGGCCCTCCCGGAGGCGGTCGAGCAGGTGGCGGCGGAGCTCCGACGCCGCTTCGGCCAGCCCGTTCAGCCACGCCGGGATCTCGACGCCCAAGGCGTCGGGGCCGGGAAGGGGCCGCCCGGCCACCAGGGCGGCGGTGAGCACCGCCTCGGCGTACTCCTTGGCGGCGTCGTGGACGAAGCCGGCGAAACCGACGGCGGGGTGGGGTGCCACCGCCCGCTGCGCCTCCCGCAAAGCCATGCCCGCCTCCTCGGCCAGCGCCGTCGCCCGCGCCACCTCCAGGCGGTGCACGGCGCGGATGGAGCTGCCGGACGCCCGGATGGTCCGCCGGCAGGCAGCCAGCGCCACCTCCCGGGCGGCGTTCACGGCATTGAGGTCGGCGCGCATGGGCACGGCCAACTGGGCCAACTCGGCGCGCCGCCCGACCGGGTCGGCGACGTCCATCGGGCCGCCCTCGGGCGGTGGACCGCTGACCGGGTCTACTGGTTGGCCGCCCGCCGGTGCAGGTCGAGGCTGACTGTCCCGGGTGCGCCCTCATAGCGGACCGGCAACGGCCGGGCCACGGGCAGGAACGTCAGCTTCATCTCCCGCTCGGCGGCCACGTTGCGCATGCGCACCAGGAGGCCGACGTAGCCGACGAAGAGAACGTCGACCACCACGTTGACCAGCCACATGACGGACAGGCCGGGGATCATGGCGAGCAACGCCGAGCCGGCCATGGCGACCACGAGACCCATGAGGACATCCCGCCGGCGCTTCTGCGCCTGCTGCCGGCGCCGGCCGCTGACGGCCCGCCCGGCGTTTGCCGAGGGCGGCCGGTAGGGACCGATGACGCCCGCCGCTTGTGACCGAGGCAGGTGCATGCGGTTGGCCGGCGCCACCGTCATGGGAGCGGCCCGCTCCAGCACCGAGAGGTGGCGGCGGAAGCTCCCGATGGAATCACCCAGCGTGCCTTCCGTCCTCGCCCGTACCAGCGGTACGGCGATGACGACGAGCCATATGCCTGCAAGCACAAGCAGTACCACGGTTGTCAACGCTCCTCGGCCTACCCTTCCGTATCGTTGACGGTAGTTCTCGGGGCCAGGAGGATGGTGGATGCGGCGGCTTGGCCCAGGAACTCGTCTGCCTGGATTCGCTAGACCCTAGCCGCCCCCCACCGGCGGTGCCAATGGGGCAAAGGGTTAAAAAACCGCCCTCGGCTCCTCGCCGGGGATGGGGTTCTGATGCAGCACGGCGTCGATGGCGGCCAGCTCGGCGTCGCCGACCGCCAGGCTGCCGTCGTTCGGGGTGTTGACCAGCGGGCTGCCGAGCGGCCCCTCGGGCCGGCGCCACACCCCTGACTTGCCGCCGATCTTCTCCCACAAGGCGAGCTCGCCGACGACCATCGACCGGTCGGTCGACTTGCACATGTCGTAGATGGTGAGGGCCGCCACTGCGCAGGCCATCAGGGCCTCCATCTCGACGCCGGTGCGGTCCACCGTCTCAACGCTCGACTCCACCTCGACACTGTCGTCCCCAATGGTGAAGTTGATACTCACCGCGCCGACCAGGAGGGGGTGGCAGAGGGGTATGAGGTCCGACGTGCGCTTGGAGGCCTGGATGCCGGCGATGCGGGCCGCGCCCAGCACGTCGCCCTTGGCCATGGCGTTGCTGGCGACCTTGGAGGTCGTCTCGGGCAACATGAACACCTTGCAGCGGGCCACCGCCCGACGATGCGTCGGCTCCTTGGGGGTAACGTCAACCATGCGCGCTCGCCCCAGCGGGTCGAGATGAGTCAGACCGCGATCAGACATGCGGCGAGTCTAGGGGCGGGAAAAGGTGGCCGGGATGGCCGGATCGCTACGCGCAGCGCTCCTGCCAGGACAGCCGCACCCCGGGGCGGGGCAGCACCTCGTCGCCAAGTAGGGGGCAGGGGACGATCGACTCGGCCGAGACCGTGCCGTTGCGCACCGTCAGTTGCTCGACCATGCCGGTCGCGCTGTGGACGAACACCGACCGCAGTTCGGCGCGCCCCGATGCCACGCAGTCGAGCGCCCGCTGGCTGATGGGCGCGCACAGCCACGTCGTGGGCGCGGTGTGGGCCAGGAGGTAGCACCGGCCCTGGTCGTCGTGGGCCGAGAACACGTCGTCGGCCATCGCCTCGTCCAACTCCATCGTCGTCTGCCACCCGCGAAAGATTCTGGTCTGCACTGCGTTCATCGTCGCCCGCTCCTGTGTTTCTCCTACCTCAAATAACGGCATTTTGCGCCACGGGCTACAGGGAAAGTTCAGCCGCCGATCTGGCTCATGGAGCGGGCGGGGCGGATGAAGTTGACGTTGCTGATCTGGTGGCCGGCCCACTTGCGGTGGACGTTGGCGGCGATGGCCGACGCCAGCTCGTCGTCGCTGACCCCGCCCCGCAGGAGGGGGCGCAGATCGGTCTCGTCGACGGCGAACAGGCAGTTGCGCAGCTGACCCTCGGCCGTCAACCGGATCCGGTCGCAGGCGCCGCAAAACGGCTCGCTGACACTGGAGATGACCCCGATCTCGCCCGGGGTGCCGTCGCGGTAGCGGTAGCGCTCGGCGGGTGAGCTGCCCCGGTCCTCGACCGGTTCCAGCGGATAGACGGCGTCGATGGCGGCGATGATCTCGGCGCCCGGCACGACCCGGTTGGCCGACCACTCGTCGGAGGCGTCGAGCGGCATGAACTCGATGAACCGGACGGCCACCGCCCGCTCCCGACCGAAGGTGGCGAAGTCGACGAGCTCATCGTCGTTGATGCCCCGCATCAACACGCAGTTGAGCTTGACGGGATGGAAGCCCGCCTCGAGTGCCGCCTCGATGCCGTCGAGCACTGCCCCCAGCGTGTCGCGCTTGGTGATGCCGAGGAACCGCTCGCGCTTCAGGGAGTCGCAGCTGATGTTGAGCCGGCGCAGCCCGGCGGCGTGCAGGTCGGCGGCCAGGTGGCGAAGACTGCCGGCGTTGGTCGTCATGGCCAGGTCGACGAGCGGCCCGTTGGGGTCGCCGCCTACCCGCAGCGGGGCGAGCAGCCCGACCAGCTCGGGGAGCCGCGCCCGGACGGTCGGCTCGCCCCCGGTGAGGCGGATGCTCTCGACGCCAAAACGCTCGACGCACAGCCGGGCGATGCGGTGGATCTCCTCGAAGGTGATGATCTCGTCCCGGGGCAGCCAAACCATGCCCTCTTCGGGCATGCAGTAGGTGCAGCGGAAGTTGCACCGGTCGGTCACTGAAATACGGAGGTCACGCACTGTCCGCCCGAAGGTGTCGACCAGGGCATCCGTCATAAGCAAGAGCTTAATCCGGATGCTCGCGTATGCGAGATTTCGGATTACAGGAGCATCAGCTCAACGTCGCCACCGGCGGGGACGCCGTCGCCGTCGAGTACCAGGGCCAGGGCGTTGGCCTCGGCCATGGCCCGCAGCATGTGCGACTCCTGGCCACCCGAGGAGCGGACGTGGAAGCGCCCGTCGGACCCCGGGTCGGCGACCACCCGGTTGAGGTACAGCTTCCCGTCGGGCTGGCGCTCGATGGCCTCGTCGGTCACGCCGAGGATCCGGATCCGGTCGCGGTGGGGGCCGGTGAACCCCATCATCTGACGCAGCGCCGGCCGGGCGAACAACTCGAAGCTGACCATCGAGGAGACCGGGTTGCCGGGCAGCCCGAACACCGGGCGGCCGTCGACCATCCCGAAGGCGAGCGGCTTGGCGGGGCGGATGGCGACCTGCATCCAGGTCATGTCCCCGACCTCGTCGAGCACCTTCTTGACGTAGTCGAAGGCGCCCATGCTGACCCCGCCGCTGGTGATCATGGCATCGCAGGTGGCCACCGCCCCGGCGATGGCGCTGCGGATCTCCTCCTCGATGTCTCGGGCCACGCCGAGGTCGACGACGTCGAAGCCCGACTGGCGGCAGAGGCCAAGAAGGGTGAGCCGATTGGTGTCCCGGATCTGACCAGGCTGCAGCGGCGCCGAGCCCTCGACCAGTTCATCACCCGTCGAGAGGACCCCCACCCGGGGCCGTCGGAACACGGCCACCTTTTCCCGCCCGATGCTGGCCAGCACGCCGAGATGCCCGGGGGTCAGTTCGGTGCCCGCCGGGAAGACCTGCTGGCCGGCCGCGATGTCGCCGCCGGGCCGGCGAATGCTGCGGCCGGGGACGGACGGTTCGTGGACGAGTACAGAGTCGCCGTCGGCGGTGGTCACCTCGACGATGGCGATGGCGTCGGCGCCGTCGGGGACCGGCGCGCCGGTCATGATGCGGATGGCCTCGCCCGGTCCGACCGGCCGGTCCGGGGCGGCGCCGGCGGCCAGCGTCCCGACCACCACCAGCCGGGCCGGGTGGTCCTGGCGGGCGGCGGCGGTGTCGGCGGCGCGCACCGCGTAGCCGTCCATGCCGGTGTTGGCGAAGGGCGGGACGTTGCTTTCGGCCACCACCGCCGACGACGTCACGCAGCCCAGCGCCTCGGCCAAGGGGACGGTGACCTCCTCGAGGGGCCGACAGGCGCCGAGCACCACGCCCCGGGCCTCGTCGAGGGGGATCACACCAGGCCCTCGCGGCGGGCCACGTCGGCCAGGAAGGCCCGGAAACCGGGGCCCAGGTCCTCGCGCTCCAAGGCCAACTCCACCGTCGCCCGGAGGTAGTCAAGTTTGTTGCCCACGTCGAAGCGCCCGTGGGTGAACGTCCAGCCGTAGACCGTCTCGTCGGTCAGCAACAGCTTTATGGCGTCGGTGAGCTGGATTTCGCCGCCGGCGCCGGGCTTTACCTCCGCCAGGGCGTCGAACACCGACGGCGTAAAGACATAGCGCCCCATGACCGCCAGGTTGGACGGTGCCGACTCGACGGGCGGCTTCTCCACAATGTCGAGAATTCGCACCAGGTTGTCGTCGACGACTTCCGGAGTGGCACAGCCGTAAAACGAGATCTCGTGGCGAGCGACCTCTTTCAGGGCGACGACCGAGCTCTGGTGGGCGTCGTGGGTCGCCAGCATGCTGGCCAGTACCCCGGACCGCTCGTGCATGATGTCGTCGCCCAGCATGACGACAAACGGCTCGTCGCCGACGTGTTGACGCGCTACCCCGACCGCGTGGCCCAAACCTTTTGGCTCGCCCTGGCGGACATAATGGATATTCGCCATTTCTGCGATTTCCTGCATCTCTTTCAGCCGCTCACATTTGCCCTGGGCCTCCAGGTAATACTCCAATTCGAAGGAACGATCGAAATGGTCCTCGAGGCTGCGCTTGCCGCGGCCGGTGATGATCAAGATGTCGGTGATGCCGCAACTGACCGCTTCCTCGACGACGTACTGGATGGCCGGCTTGTCGACGATCGGCAACATCTCTTTGGGCTGTGCTTTTGTCGCCGGCAGGAACCGAGTCCCGAGGCCGGCGGCGGGGATAACTGCCTTGTTCACGGTCGATGCCATTGGATGAAGTATTACCCGTCTCGAGGCAATGTCGTTCCAAGAGCTGGCCCGAGGCGGCAGGGGCGACGGTCGTCGCGTCCCCCCGGCCCGTCCCGGCCATGCCGGAAGGGCCGCCGATGGCCTAGACTGGCACTCACGGCTGACGAGTGCTAACCGCTGTCTGGAGGTTTGCGGGTTCCATGCCCACCTATGAATACGCCTGCAAATCCTGCGGCCACCACGTCGAGGTGCAGCAGTCCTTCACCGACGACCCGTTGACCACCTGCCCGACGTGTGGCGGCCCGCTGCGCAAGGTGTTCGGCAACATCGCCATCTCGTTCAAGGGCTCCGGCTTCTACAGCACCGACAACCGCTCGACGCCCAAGGGCGGCGGCGGCTCGGGCAAGGGTGACGGCGAGGGGCACAGCGAGACCCCGGCCTCGGGGGCGGCCGCCTCGTCGGAGGGGACGACCTCGCCGGCGTCGACGGCCGACAAGCCGAAGACCACCACCGAGACGGCCAAGCCCAGCGAGAAGACCCCCGCCGCCGCTCCCTAAGCTGGCCTCATGAGCGCCCAGGCCGAGGTGGCGGTCATCGGCGGCTCGGGGTTCTACGCCTTCTTGGAGGACACCGAGCAGGTCCCCGTTTCCACCCCGTACGGGCCGCCATCGGCCCCCGTGACGATCGGCGTGGTCGGCGACCGGCGGGTGGCGTTCCTCCCCCGCCACGGCGTGGCCCATGAGTTCCCGCCCCATCGGGTCAACTACCGGGCCAACCTCTGGGCCCTCGACCGCCTCGGGGTCCGCCGGATCATCGGCCCCTGCGCCGTCGGGTCGCTGAAGCCGGCCATCGCGCCCGGCGAGTTCATGGTTCTCGACCAGCTGGTCGACCGCACCTGGGGCCGGCCCGACACCTATGCCGACGGCCCCATCGTCAACCATGTCAGCTTCGCCGACCCCTACTGCGCCGACCTCTCCCGTCTCGTCACCGCCGCCGCCCACGACCTCGGCGGCCTGACCGTCCACGACGGCGGGACGGTCGTGGTGATCCAGGGGCCGCGGTTCTCCACCCGGGCCGAGTCCAACTGGTTCCGGGCCGCCGGCTGGGACGTCGTGAACATGACGCAGCATCCCGAGGCCTATCTGGCCCGGGAGCTCGGCATGTGTTACTGCGGCCTGGCCCTGGTCACCGACTACGACACCGGGCTGGAGGGCGTCGACGGCATCGAGCCGGTCACGGCCGAGCAGGTCTTCGCCACCCTCGACGCCAACATTGCCCGCACCCGGGAGCTGCTCTTCGCCGCCCTCCCGATGGTGGACCCACCGGGTTCGGCCTGTCGCTGCCGTTCCGCCCGGGTTGTCTCCTAACCGGGCCCCTCCCGCCCGTGACCGTGCCCCTCCCCCGCGACCGGGGCCCTCCCGCCCATTCTGTGCAGCCTTTGGGCGCACCGGCACGCCCAAACCCTTCACAGAACCGGCCTCAGGCGAAGATCAGCGAGTGGATGATGAAGAAGACGCCGGCCACTAGGCAGTAGAAGGCGAAGGGGGTGAGGGTCTTGGTGCGGAAGTAGCGGGTGAGGAAGCGGACCGAGAAGTAGGAGGCGACGCCGGCAACGACGCTGCCGGCGAGGACCTGCCCCCGGATGCCGTCGCCCAGGTGGCCGGTGAGGTCGGGCAGCTTGTAGACCCCGGCGGCCAGGATGACTGGGGTGGCGAGGAGGAAGGCGAAGCGGACGGCGTCTTCGTGGTCGAGGCCCCGGACGAGGCCGGCGACCATGGTGATGCCCGAGCGGCTGATCCCGGCCAGGAGCGCCAGGCTCTGGAACAGGCCGATGATGCCCGCCTCCTTGTACTCCAGGGTGTCCAGGCGGCGGAACCCGTCCTCCTGGAGGCCTTCCCGGGCGGCGAGGGCCCGGACTTCGGAGCGCAGGCGGACCCGTTCGCCCGCGAAGAGGATCAGCCCGTTGATGGTGAGGAAGACGGCGGCATAGAGGGGTTTGCCGAAGATGACCCGCAAGGTGTGCTCCAGGGCCAGGCCCAGCATCCCCACGGGGATGGTGGCCACGATGATGAGCCAGATCATGCGCTCGTCGGCTGTCTCGACCTTGCGCTTGGCGCAGGAACTGAAGAAGGCGCCGATCAGCCGGACCCAGTCCTTCCGGTAGAAGATCAGCAGGGCGATGGCCGAGGCGCAATGAAGCCCGACGATGAAGGCCAGGTAGAACGACTCACTGGCGGACTGGCCCTTGACCAGGCTGTGCCAGCCGAGCAGGGACGGGATCAGCACGGAGTGACCCAGGCTGGAGATCGGGAACAGCTCCGTCACTCCCTGCACCAGTCCGATGACGATCGCCTGAAAGAAGCTGAGCGGATGGGCGGCAGCTAGCAAGATTCGGGGTTCGCTTTCCTTGGGGCGGGCGCCGGCGTCTCACCGGCGAAGTTAGCCGACGCCCGTCAGGGGTCTGACCGCGGCGGCCGGTCAGAACGGCGGTGGTTCGGCGGTGGGCCCGACTACCCGATGACGGCCCAGCCGTTGGCGACCCTGCGGGGGGCGCCGGTTTGGGTGGTTTGCACGACGCCGTTGATCGCCATCTGCGAGGAGCCGCCGCCGTCCTCGTTGACCGCGGTGGTGGCGCCCAGCCGTCTCAGCAGATCGGCCGCTTGGGCCAGGCTCATCCCGTGGCTGCCCCGGCCCGCCTCCACGGTGACCAGGAAGTTGTCACCCGCCTGGTTCCAGCCGACCAGCGTCCGGGCATAGGCGCCGTCGGCGAAGGAGTCGTGTTCGGGGATGGAGATGGGCCGGCCGGGCAGGAGGATGGGGTAGCTGGTGGCCCCCAGGCTTTGGCGGACCCCCGCCGGTGCGACGGGCCCGACGCTGAATCGGTTGGCGGCGTCGAGCCAGAGCTGCTGTTGGGTCGACCCGGGGCCCCGGACCCACATCGCGTCCACCAGCTCGCCCCCGAGGGGGACGGCGCCGGCTCCGAAGAAGTCGCCGTTGATGCACGCCATCCCGTGGGCCTGCTGACACATTGCGGCGACGGTCTGCCCTCGCGAATTGTCCGACAACACCGGGCGGATTCTTATCGGCGCGTGAGCGGAAATCTTCGTGACATGCACCACGTTTCGCGGATAGCTGTCGACGAAGTTCACATACAGCACGCCGGGCGCCAGGACGGCCGAATTTTGCACGACCAAGCCGGTGCGTGCTAAGGCGACGCGTGCTACCGCAGGAGTGGCCAGCAGACTTATGAGCGCGACGATAAATACTAACGATCTGCGTTTCACGGCCCGCCCCTTCCGCTATTCGGGCTTGGCCGCCAGTTTGGCCGCCCGGATCCGGCGGCACAAGTATTTTCGGAATTGTTCCCTCAATATTTACCTGACAGGGCGTGGCCAGGCGCGAATTGAGGTTTCAGATTCCGCTCATGCTGACATCACCAATCGCAATTGTGAGGCCGGCGGCGGAGGACGGGAGGCGCTCAAGGTCGTTGCCGATCGCCACCACCTCGAGCAGCATCCGTTGGAGGGTGGAGGCGATGGTGAACTCCCGCACCGGCTCGGCCAGCTCGCCGTGGCGGAACATCATCCCTTCCGCCCCCACCGAGAAGTCGCCGCTCACCGCGTTGACGCCGGAGTGGACCCCGGAGATGGACTGAACCACCAGGCCGTCGCCGACGGCCGCCAGGATCTCGGTCGGTGACATCGTCCCCGGCACCGCCGCCACCGCCCGGGCGCCGATACCGGGGCCGCTCTTGAACCCGGCGCGGACGGCCGAGCCGGTCGACGGGTGCCCGGCGCGGCGGCCGGCGTAGGTGTTGGACAGGAATCCCTGCAGGACGCCCCCGTCGATCAGCACGTTGCGCCGGCAGGCCAGCCCTTCCGAATCGATCCGGGCCGCACCGTACGCCTCGGGATCGGTGGGGTCGTCGACCAGCGTGAGCCGGGGATCCGACACCGCCTCGCCGACGCGCTGGGCGAACAGCGAACGACCCTTGAGCACCGCTTCGCCGTCGAGGGTGCCGGCCAGGATGGACAGCAGCGTGGCGGTGATGCGGGGCTCGAGCACCACCGTCACCCGGGCCGACGCCGGCTTGCGGGCGCCCAGCAGGCGCGTGGCTCGCAGGACGGCGTCGGCGGCGGCCGTTTCCAGCGACACGTCGTCGGGGGACCGGCCGACGGAGTAGCCGGCCCCGGTCTGGGTCTCGGCGCCTTCGCCGGCGATGGCGTAGGCCGACACGTAACACGTGGTCCGCCGGGACGAGCCGGCGATCCCGGTGCTGGTGGCGACGGCCGACTCACTGGCCGAGTCGCCCCAGTAGGACGACTCCACCTGGCGGATCCTGCGGTCGCCGGCGCGGACCAGGCGCTCCAGTTGCAGGGCGGCGTCCACCTTCTTCTCGGTCGGCATTGCGGCCAGATCGTCGCGCCACAGGTCGAGATCGGGGGGCGCCACCCCGTCGGGGACGGCCAGGCCCAGAAACTCGTCGGGGGTGCCGAAGCCGGCGTTGTCCCGCGCCTCCTCCAGCGTCTCGGCCACCACCTCGTCGTCCAGCGAACCGGCGTAGGCAAACCCCTGGCGTTTCCCGCCGCTGGCGGTCCCGCCGGCGCCTCCGGTGATCACCCGGATGCCGACACCGGCCGACTCGGCCACCGACAGCGACTCCACGCCACCCTCGAACACCTTGACCTCGGTCGACTTGCCCCGCGACACGTAGGCCTCGACCTCCTCGCCGGGGCGGGCCCAACCGGCGACCCGGGTGGCGATGTCGAGGAGGTCGGTCATGCCGCCGTGCCGCCCACGGTGAGGGAGGTGACCCGCAGCGTGGGCTGGCCGTCGCCCACGGGAACGCCCTGGCCGTCCTTGCCGCAGGTGCCGGGCGAACCCATGGCGAAGTCGTTGCCGACCACGTCGATGTTGCGAAGCACCTCGGGACCGCTGCCGATGAGGTTGGCGTCGCGCAACGGCTCGGTGATCTCGCCGTCTTCGATCAGGTAGGCCTCGGTCATGCCGAAGACGAAGTCGCCGGTCGCGGTGTTGACCTGGCCGCCACCCAGCTGGGCCACGTAGACGCCGCGGGGGGTCTGGCGGATGATCTCCTCAGGGTCCTCGGCCCCGGCCAGGACGTAGGTGTTCGTCATCCGGACCATGGGGAGGTGCTGGTAGCTCTGGCGGCGACCGTTGCCGGAGCTGTCCCGGCCCTCCTTGCGGGCTCGCAGCCAGTCCCACATGTAGTCGGTGAGGACCCCGTCCTCGATGAGCACGTTGCGCCCCGGGAGGTGACCCTCGTCGTCGATGCCGATGGCCCCCCACTGGTGGCTCATCGTCCCGTCGTCGACCAAGGTGACCAGCGGGCTGGCGACCAGCTCGCCCCGCCGGCCCCGGAACACCGACGCGTCCCGGCCGACCAGGTCGGCCTCCAACCCGTGCCCGCACGCCTCGTGGAAGAGGACGCCGCCACCGCCGCTCTTGATCACGACGGGGGTGGCGCCGCTCGGCGCCGGGCGGGCCGACAGTTTGGTGAGCGCCCGGGTGGCGGCCCGCCGGGCCAGCTCCTCGATGTCGTAGAGGTCGAACAGCTCCCAGCCCACGGTGGCGCCGACCGACTCCCGGCCGGTTTGCATGCCGGTGTCGCCGATGGCCACGCAGCTGAGGCCGAAGCGGGTCTTGACCTGATCGTCGGCCGCCAGGACCCCGTCGCTGTTGGCGACCAGGATGCGGCGCCGGCCGTCGGCGTACACCGCGCTGACCTGGCGGATCGCCCCGCCGGCGGCCCGGGCCACCTCGTCGGCCCGCTGCAGCAACTCCACCTTGCTGGCCTTGGGCACCGTCTCGGGCAGGACGGCAATGGCGTACGGCGCCGGCGCCTCGACCCGGGAAAGGGCAACGGTCCGAACGTCCCCGCCGCCGCTGCGGGCGGCGGCGCTGGCCGCCTCGGCGGCGGATCGCAGGCCGGCCTCGGAAAGGTCGGCGGTATGGGCGAACCCGGTGGTCTCCCCCACCACCACCCGAATCCCGGCCCCACGCTCCCGGCCCGAGGTGAGCTCCTCCACCCGGCCGTCGTCGAGGCGCGCCATGCTGCTGCGCCGGTCCTCGGCAAAGACCTCGGCGAAGTCGCCACCCGAGCGCAGCGCGGCCCCCAACACCCGTTCCAGAACCGCCTCGTCGATCACCGCGCTCCCTTCCGCTCGCCCCGGACGGGTGGCCCGCCGAGGCTAACAACCGGCCGCCACTACCCGACGCCCCGCCCGCGCCCCACCGGCCGGCGCCGCCCCGCCCCTAGAGGCGGGCCAGGAAGTCCGACATCACCGCCCACCACTCCTCGGGGCGCTCGAACTGGGGGCAGTGCCCGGCCAGCCCGATGACCGCCAGCTCGGCGCCGGGGATGGCGCCGGCCAGGTCGCCGGACTGCCGGAGGAAGGTCTCGTCGAAGGCCCCGACGACGACCAGGGTAGGAACGGCGAGCCGCTCCAACGCCGCCGTACGGTCCGCCTGGCTCAGCATCTCGGCCGACAGCGCCACCCACATGTCGTCCGAGGCGGCCAGCGTCTTGCGGTCGCAGAACTCCACGTAGCCGGGGCGCTGGGCGACCAGGCGGCGGTGGGCCTGGGTGTCCAGGGGCCCGGGCCCGAAATCCCGTTGCGCCTCGAGTAGGGCGGCGGTGCCCCCGGCCCGGACCACCTCGCGACCCAGGCTGACCAGTTCCGCCTCGATGCCGTCGGGTCGGGTGGCGCTCGTCCCCATCAGGATCAGACCGGCCAGCCGCTCGGGGTGGGCGATGGCGTACAGCTGGGCCACCATGCCGCCCATCGAGTGGCCGAAGAGGACGAAACGGTCCCAACCGAGGTGGTCGACCACCGCCTCCAGATCCTGTTCGAGCAGGCGCAGCGAGTAGTTCTCCTCGCCGCCGGGCTTGGTGCTGTCGCCGTGGCCCCGCTGGTCGAAGGCGACGGCGTGCCACCCGGCGTCGGCCAGGCGATCCAGCCACTCGGTGAAGTCCTCCTTGGCCCCGGCGAAGCCGTGCAGCAGCAGTAGGTGCCGGGCCGAGCCGGCGCCCGCCTCGGCCACCGCCAGCGTCAGCCCCGCGATGTCGATCGTCCCGGTCTCCACCGATTGGCCTCCTGTCAGGGATTGGCAGCCGCGGGGATCATGACGTCGCCGGCACGGCGACGCCGAAGGTGACGAAGTCGACGTCGGTCGCGATCGTGGCCCCGTCCACCCGCGTCGGGGGGGTCACCGTCTTGAAGCTGAAGTCGTAGGGGACCTCGATGCGGCGGAGGCGGAACTGGCTGTCGATCCACACCTCCATCTGGAACATCGTCGTCCGGCCCTGCAGCGTCGCCTTGAGGGCGTCTTGGCGCTCGGGGGGCGTGGTTTCGATCGCCTGCTGGGGGTCCACGGTGAGGGTGTAGCCGATGGTGGAAACGCCCTCCACCTCCCCACCGCCGTTGGACAGGATGTGGACCGTCCCTCGCACCAGGTCGATGTCGGCCCACGGATCGCCGCCCTGCAGGACCGGCGGCACGGCGCCGGGCAGCGGCGTGTACGAGGTGCCCGGCGGCGTCCGCACCTTGGCGACGCCGGCGTTGACGATCAGGTCGGCCGGCTGGGCCAGTCCGCTGGCCGACAACACCAGGTGCGCGTTGTGGCCGTGGAGGTCGACGACGCCGGACGCGTTGGCGGTGGGGGCGGTGATGTAGACCCGAGCGGTCCCCTGCGCCAGGGTCATGTCCGGCGCCTTCCCCACGACCGTTTCCGGCGCGCCGAGCGGGCCGCCGGATTTGTCGCCGCCGCACCCGGCCAGGGCGGCCAACGCCGCGAACGCCGCGATGGCGACCACGGCAGGGGCGAAGAATCGTCCTCCGTGAGGAAACTGCCTGCGTGTTGAATCCACAGTGCCGTAACCTAAGCAGATCGGCCGAGGGAGGCAGATGCGAGGGCATCGCCGGGTTTGGTCCATTCTCCGGATACTGGCCACGATCGCAATGTTCGTGGTCCTCGTGAGTCGCGTCGACGCGAAGACCATCGTTCCCGACTGGGACTTCAACCACGTGGGCTGGCTGATCGTCGCCCTGCTGGTGACCCTGGCCGGCATCCTGCTGGCCTCGCTGCGCTGGCAGCGGGTGATGGTCGCCCTCGAGCTGCGCTCCCGGATGGGCCGCCTGCTCTCCACCTATCTGGCCGGCCTGTTCATCAGCAATTTTCTTCCCACCACCATCGCGGGCGACGCCCTGCGGGTCAGCCGTATCTCGTCCGACACCGGTGAGGCGCCCAAGACATTCGCCTCGGTGGTCCTCGAGCGGCTCACCGGCTGGGCGGTGCTGCCCCTGCTGACCTTGGTCGCCCTCATCCTCAACCCGACGCTGCTCCACCTTCCCGGCGGGGACCGCTCCATCCGCCTGGCCATCGTCGTCTCGGCGGCGACGCTCGGCGGCCTGCTGGTGATCCTGGCGGTGGCCGGCCACCCCAGCCTGGGCGGGCGGCTGGCCAGCCACACCGGCTGGAAGCGATTCACCGGCGCCATCCACCTCGGCGTCGACAAGTTCCGCCACCGCCCCAAGGTGGCCGCCGAGGTGCTGGCCGCCGGGGTGGGCTACCAGTTGGCCGTGGTCGCCGCCGCCTTCGCCGCCGGCCACGCCCTGGGGCTGGCCGTGGGGTGGACCGCCTTCATGGCGTTCATGCCGGTCGTGGCCATCGTGCAGGTCCTGCCGTTCCCCACCATCGGCGGCCTCGGGCTCCGCGAGGGGGCGCTGGTCCTGTTCCTGGCGCCGCTCGGCGTGAACCAGAGCCACGCCATCGCCCTCGGTCTCATGGTCTACGGCATCAACCTGACGGTAAGCCTGCTCGGGGCGCCCGCCTTCGCGGTAGGCCGGCGATCGCCGGTGCCGGCGGTCGTCGCCCCGGCGTGACCACCAGCACCCTCGAACCGCCTCGCACCGTCGTCGGGTGCCGCCGCGGGCTGCGGTGGTGGGAAATGATCTACATCGCCGTCTTCTACGCCGCCTACACCCTGGTCCGGGACCTCCGCGGCACCACCCCGGTCGGGCGGGTCCACGCCTACAACAACGCCGAGCGAATCATCGACGTGGAACGCTTCTTCGGGTTGTTCCAGGAGCGCCGGATCCAGGCCTGGTTCCTGCCGTCGCACGTCATCGTCCACACCCTGGACGACTTCTACGGCACGGCCCACTTCGTGATCACACTGGCGGCGTTGATCTTCCTGTTCCGCTGGCAGCCGTGGCGCTATCCGCTGTGGCGGAACACGCTGGCCATCACGACCGCGCTGGCCCTCATCGGATTCGCCTTTTTCCCCCTCATGCCACCGAGACTGCTGCCTGAGAGCTATCACATCGTCGACACCCTGCGGAGCGTCGGCGGGTTCTGGTCGTTCGACTCCGGGCCCATGAGCGCCGTCTCCAACCAGTACGCCGCCATGCCCAGCCTGCACTTCGCCTGGGCGCTGTGGTGCGCGCTGGCGCTGGCGCCGGCGACCGGGCGGCGCTGGCTGAAGGTGGTGGTCTGGTGCTACCCGGCGGTCACCCTGCTGTGCATCGTGGTGACGGGCAACCACTACCTACTCGACGCCGTGGGCGGCGCCGTCACCCTGGCGGCCGGCTACGCCGGCGCCCGCCTGCTGGCATCGCTTTCCGCCCGGCGAAAGGCGGCCGTCCCGGCGGGATGACGCCCCCGGCCAGGTGATTCCGCCTATCACGGCCGGTGGCTTACCCTCTCTCCAGGATGACTGTCACCGCTCGGGCCGCCCCACCCGGCTTCCTGGCCGAGATCGGCGCCCGGGTCGAGGCGCGGCTGACGGCGCTGATCGAAGCCGACCGGGCCCGCTGGAGTGCCGTCGATCCCGACCTCGCCCCGCCCCTCGAGTCGCTCCTGCGGTTCGTGCATTCGGGCGGCAAACGGCTGCGCCCGGTGTTCTGCCACTGGGCCTTCGTCGGCCTGGGCGGCGACCCGGACGACCCGCTGATGCTCGACGCCGGCGCCGCACTCGAAATGCTGCACACCTTCGCCGTCATCCACGACGACATCATGGACGCCTCCGAGCGCCGCCACGGCGCCGAGACCATCCACACCACCTTCACCCGGCTGCACCGGGCCAGGGGGTGGCGGGGCGAGGACCGGCGTTTCGGCGAGGGTGCCGGGATCCTCGTCGGCGACCTGGCCTTTGTGTACAGCGACATCCTGCTGCGCGGCGCCCCCCGCCCGGCGTGGGAAATCTTCGACGAGCTGCGCGTCGAGGTCAACGTCGGCCAGTACCTCGACATGATCGGCACGGCGCGGGGGGAGGCCACCCCCGAGCTGGCGGCGCGGATCTGCCGGTACAAGTCGGCCAAGTACACCATCGAGCGGCCCTTGCACCTCGGCGCCGCGCTGGCCGCCCCGGACCGGGTGGCCGAGGTGCTGCCCGCCTTCAGCGCCTACGGGCTGCCGCTGGGCGAGGCGTTCCAGCTTCGTGACGACATCCTCGGCACCTTCGGCGACCCGGTGGTGACCGGAAAGGCGGTCGGCGAGGATCTCCGCGAGGGAAAGCCGACCCTGCTCTACGCCCTGGCCCGGCAGCGGGCGGTGGGACAAGGCGCCGCCCTCCTCCGCGAACGCTTCGGCGCCGGCGACCTCTCCGCCGGCGAGGTCGAGGCCATGCAGGCGGTGTTCGCCGCCACCGGGTCCCGGCGGGATGTCGAGGCCACCATCGACCGGCTGGTCGAGGAGTCGCTGGCCGCCGCCGCCCGCCTTCCCGTCGCCGCCGGCGCCCGCCAGGCCCTCACCGAACTGGCCCACTTCGTGGCCGGCCGCAATTACTAGCCCTTCGCCCGCCATCAATGAACGTCGAACGCCCAGGAGGATGGATGACCGATGCCGTGAGCGCCGCCGCGGCGGAGACGCCGGCCAGAGGTAGCGTGGCCTGATGCTGTTGGAGATGATCGAGAGTCCCGCGGACCTCCGCAAGCTGGACGGCAACCAATTGGTCGAACTGGCGGCCGAGATCCGAGAGTTCATCGTGCAGGCGGTGGCGGTCACCGGCGGCCATCTCGGGTCCAACCTCGGTGCCGTGGAGCTCACACTGGCGCTGCACCGGGCCTTCAACTCGCCGCGCGACGCCATCTTGTGGGACACCGGGCACCAGGCCTACGCCCACAAGATCGTCACCGGCCGGCGGGCGGCCTTCGCCACCCTGCGCCAGGGCGGCGGCCTCTCGGGCTACCCCTCACGGCGGGAATCGGCGCACGACTGGGTCGAGAACAGCCACGCCTCGACGATCTTGTCCTACGCCCACGGCCTGGCCGCGGCCATCGAACGCTCCAGCACACCGGACCGCAAGGTGGTGGCCGTCATCGGCGACGGGTCGCTCACCGGCGGCATGGCGTACGAGGGCCTCAACAACCTCGGCCACTCCGGCAGCCGGGTCGTCGTCGTCCTCAACGACAACGGCCGCTCCTACGCCCCGACAGTGTCGCGCCTATCGGAGAGCCTGACCCGCATCCGCCTCCACCCCGGCCTGAAGTCGATCCGGTCCCGCCTGGAGGAGGCGCTGCGGGTCCTGCCCGCCGTCGGCCCGCTGGCCTACAGCAGCCTCCAGGGCATGTACTCCGCCATCCGCGAGGTCGTCGAACCGCCGGCCTTCTTCGAAAGCCTCGGCGTGCGCTACGTCGGTCCGGTCGACGGCCACGACATCCTCGGTCTCGAGGGAACCCTCCGCCAGGCGGCGGGCTTCGACGGTCCGATCGTCATCCACGTGCTGACCCACAAGGGCCGCGGCTACGCCCCCGCCGAGGACGACGACGAGAAGTGCCTGCACGACGCTCCCGTCTTCGACCCCGCCATCGGCCCGGTCGAGGCCGGCCTGCTCAAGGGCGGCTACACCCAGGCCTTCAACGAGGCCCTGGTCGAGATCGGCGAGGAGTTCCCCCAGGTGGTGGCCATCACCGCCGCCATGCCCGGGCCCACCGGCTTGCTGCCCTTCCAGGCCCGCTGGCCCGACCGGTTCTTCGACGTCGGCATCGCCGAGGCCCACGCCGTGACCTCGGCGGCGGGCATGGCCATGGGCGGCCTACGCCCGATCGTGGCGGTGTACTCGACGTTCTTCTCCCGGGCGTTCGACCAGGCGAACCTGGACGTCGGCCTGCACGGCCTGCCGGTCGTGTTCGCCCTCGACCGGGCGGGGATCACCGGCGACGACGGCCCCAGCCACCATGGCGTGCTGGACATGGCGCTGTGCCTGCGCATCGCCGGGGTGACGATCTTCGCCCCCTCCTCGACCCAGGAGGTCGGGGTCATGCTGCGCACCGCCTTGAACCTCGACGGGCCCTCGGCTATCCGCTACCCGAAGGGGGCGGGGCGTGAGGCCGCCCCGGATCAAGTCGGCGCCGGGCTCCGCGGCCGCAAGATCGTCGCCGGGGACGGGGGCGTCTGCCTTTTGGCGGTGGGGAAAATGGTCGAGGCGGCAGAGGACGCCGCCGCACTCCTCACCGTTGATCAGCTCCCACCGACGGTTTGGGACGTCCGGGTCGTCCGCCCACTCGACCCGGACATGATCGCCGATGCCGCCCGCCACCAACTGGTGGTCACCATCGAGGACGGCGTGCGGGAAGGGGGCGCCGGGGCGTTCATGGCCCAGGCGATCGCCGACCTGGCTCGGGCCGAGGGGCGGCCGGCTCCGCCCGTCCTGGTGCTGGGCACACCGACGGCATACATCCCCCACGGCAAGCCGGCGGCCATCCTCGCCGCCCTTGGGCTCGACGGTCCGGGCATCGCCGCCGCCGCCGTCGCCGCCCACCGCGGCGCCCACGCGCCCGCCTCGCTCACCGACTAGCCGCCGTGGAATCGGCGTCGTACCTCGAGCACCTCCATCACGACGGCGACGCCTTGGCCGCCGCGGCCGCGGCCGCGCCCGCCGCCGAGGTCCCCTCGTGCCCCGGTTGGCAGATGACCGACCTCGTCGCCCACGCCGGCGGCGTCCATGCGTGGGTGGAGCAGATCGTGTCGACCAAGGCGCAGAGGTACGTGGCGCGCACGATCGACCCGCCCGAGGACATGGCGGCCCTGGTCGCCTGGTACCGAGACGGCCTGCACTCGCTGTTGGCCGCCTTCGGCGCCACCGGGCCCGAGGAGCACGTCTGGAACTGGCGCGACCGGGGTCCGGGGCCGGCACAGTTCTGGTTCCGCCGCATGGCCCAGGAGACCGCCATTCACCGCTGGGACGCCCAGAACGCCGCGTCCCCCGGCGGCGCCAGTGCCATCGCCTCCGACCTCGCCCTCGACGGTATCGACGAGTACCTCTCGTTCGTCCGGGCGTGGCTGGCCCACCAGCCGGTGCCGGGGCTGCACGGCTCGCTGCACCTGCACGCCACCGACGGCGAAGGTGAGTGGACCCTCGATCTCCGCCCCGAAGGCTTCGACGAGATCCGGGAGCACCGCAAGTCGGATACCGCCATCCGCGGCGCGGCGTCCGACCTGTACCTGTGGATGCTCAACCGCATCCCTGCCGACCACCCCCGCCTCCAGCGCTTCGGCGGAGACGACGTCGTAAAGGCGTGGGCGGAACTGAAGTTCTAGCCGGTGAGGTCCAGGGTAGGAGCCACGTTGAAGCTCGGTCCGGTGATGCCGCCGTTGCTGGTCGTGCACGTCCCGCCGCCGGCCGCGATCTGTAGCTCATAGGAGCTGCCGGCGTAGAAGTACTTCATGGCATCGCCCACTCCGCAGGTGGGGTCGGCGACGGATGTGACGGAGATGATGTCGTTGCCGCTGGCGGCCGGCGTCACCGTCACCGGGCCCACCGCAGCCTGCGACGCCACCGTGTAGGAATGGCCGTCGACGGTGACCTGCACCGCACCGGTGTAACGGTTGATGATCGAGACCTTGGCCGTGGTGGGGGGCGCCGTGGTGGACGTGGTGCCAGGCACCGTGGTCGGCGGGATAGTGGTGGACACGGTGGTTTCCGGGATGGAGGTGGCGGGATCGGCGTGGGGACGCACCGTGGGAATGGTGGCCGCCGCCGCGGCTGCCGGCGGCCGGGTCGTGGCGGGGGCAGTCGTGGCCGGCGACGGTGGCACGGTGGCGGAAACGGCGGGCACGTCGACGGTCGGCGTAGTCGTCGTGGTCAGCGGCACAATCGCCGCCTGGCCGATGGCGGCCGAGGGAGCGCCCTTGGTCGCCACGACGGCCCCTTTGCCGCCGGAGCCGGCCAGGCCGACAAGCGCGGTGGCGACGGCGGCCACCCCGAGGAGGGCCAGCGCCAACCCGATCCACAAACGCCGCCGATGAAAATGGGATTTGCCCATGGAGGTCACTATGGCGAAATGGGACTCGACCGACAATGGCCCGATCTAGCCAAATTTCGCCTAGTCACTGACTAGACGGCGTCCAAATCCGGACCCGAAGAGCGAAGCCCACCTCGCCTCACTGCTCGGGTCGGAAGCGCGACCATCGGGGGGCGGTCCCGGTGCGGCCGACGCTAACGCACGATATGCAGTGGGCCCTCGATGAGGTGGGCGGTTGGTTCGGCGCCGACGGGGGCGAACCACGGCGCCCCGGCGGGATCGTCGGGCCGCAATTCCCATCGCCGGCCGACCCGGTCGATGCCGATGGGGTAAATGGCCAACGTCCCGTCGGAAGACAGCTTCAGGCGCAGGAAGTTCTTGTAGTCGGCGTGGTGGAGCGGCGCGTACGCCTCGTTGCCGTGATAACCGAGCCGATTGGTGGCCCAGAGGTAGGCGGACGTGCTGAGCACACCGCCCACGCCCCCGAACACCGCCAACAGGAAGAGGAAGACCAACAACGAGCCGGCGCCGCGCCCAAAGGCGGCGGAAAGGCGAGAGGCGCTGACCATCACCACCGTCACGGTGGCGAACAACATCAGGGAGTGGATGAACCCGATGATCAGGCGGGCCGAGCCGGTGGCGTCGTGGGCGGCGCGAACCATCACCGCGAAGGTGAAAATGACCCCCAGCAACAGCACCGCTGCCGTTGGGCTGTCCCACAGCGCCCGGGCCAGGTCGGTCGAACTCAATCCTAGGTGGCGGTGGCCGAGGTGCAATCCGAGCATGAAGGCCAGCAGCACCTGGAGGCTCCCGAACACACCCGCCAACGGAAGGTTGTAGGCCGGGAGCAGGAAGACTCGCTTGAGCAGCCGCCGGGAGTTCTTCTCGGAGGGATAGACGGCGGCCCGGTGAAACGTCTTCTCGCCGTTGCCGTACGGATCATTCTTCGCCGGCAGGCCGTGGGTGGGGTGCATGAAGGCCCCCCCGCCGCCGGCGGTGATCAGTTGGGCCTCCCGCTCGTCGTTCTGGTAGCGGACGTAGTGGTGGCGGCCGCTCTTCAGGTAGAGAACCACGCGGCCCCCGGCGGGATCGATGATCTCGCGCTCAAGATGTTCGAGGTCGCGGTCGGAGGACACCTCCTCGCTGGCTCGCCCGCTTTCCACTTCTTTGGCCATGCAGATAATGACGGTGTCTCCCGGCTGCATTTCACTGCGGGCGATCTCGGCGAAATATTTGAGTTGGATCTCATCCAGGTAGTCACCGAATTGCATGTCGATTCCCCATAACCACCAGCGATGCGGCAGCTTCAGGGCGAAATAGCTCCTGGTCTGGGAAGTCCGCCACCCGCCGATGCTCCGGCCCCGGCAAAAGATATTGGTGAAGTTGATCAGGCCGTCGTACCAATCGTGGCTGCCGGGAATGGCGAACACCTCGGGGCCGCCGCCCGGGGCGCAGGGCAGGGCGGAGCGGTAGGGCCCGATCATCCGGTTCTCGTACTCGCTGCGCTTGGGGACGGGATACACCTGATCGCCACCCATCACCAGGATCCGGCCCCGAGACGTGCGCCCGGAACCGGGCACCTCGAGCTCTTCGGCCGCCAGCAGACGAGCCACGGTGTAGGTGGAGTTCCAGCCGTCGCCCAGGTCCGAGACGTAATCCAGCCACAACTCCTCGGCAGCGGAGCGGTCAAAGCACTCCGCCGGCGCCAGCGACTGCAGTTCCCGGCTGTCAACGTAGGAACTCCACACCCCGGACATGACCACCCGGGCGACGGTGTCGACCAGCTGGTCAGGGTCGAACCACCGCACCATGGGCCGGCGGACAAACCCGATGGCGTCCATCGACGTGGGCCGCTTCGGGCAGGCCGGTTCGGGGGCGGATGCCCATGACGGGGTGGGTTCCATCCCCGCATTCTGGCCCGTGGGTCCCCGGCCCAAACGGACAGTGGTCGCAGGTTGGGGCGAGGCCGCCATACCCTCTATTCGGAGACGACCCCCGGTCGGGACGACGCCCGCCCTACCCCGCGGCGAGAGAGTCCGGCGGCGGGGGCAGGGGGACCACCAGGTCGGGGCCCTCGTGGGCGACGTCGTTGACCAAAGTGCTGACCGGGAAGGCCTCGAAGTCCCCGGCGGGGGCAGGAACCAGCAGCCGGCGCAGGGCGGCCACGTCGTCGACGGTCGGGTCGAGCCAGCGGTCCCACGCCTCCGGCGGGAGGATGACGGGCATGCGGTCGTGGATCGGGGCGAGGAACTCATTGGCTTCCGTCGTGATGATCACGCAGCTGCGGATCGCCTCGTCGTCGGGGGCGTCGGGCGGCCGCCAGAACTCCCACAGGCCGGCGAAGGCCAGCGGGCTGCCGTCTTTGTGGCGGATGACATAGGGCAGCTTGCTGCTCTTGCGGCCGGCGGCCGACCGCACCTGCCACTCGTAGAAGGCGTCGGCGGGAATGATGCAGCGCCGGCGCACCAGCGCCTTCTTATAGGCCGCCTTGGTCTCGATCCCTTCGGCGCGGGCATTGATCATCTTGTTGCCGACCGCGGGATCCTTCGCCCATGACGGGACGAGGCCCCAACGAAACGCCCCCAGCTGACGGCGTACCTTCTCCCCCTCCTCCTTGGGCCGCCGCTCGGCCACGGCGTAGACGTCCTGGGTGGGCGCCACGTTGTAGCGCAGCGGGAGCTCGTCGACCTTGACGTCGTCGACGGCGAACACCTTGGCCAGGTCCGCTGGCGCCGACGTCGACGTGTAACGACCGCACATCCGGCGAAGGTACCGCCGGCCCGTGACCGCTCGGCTGGGCGCTTAGCCAGCCCTCTCGGTGGCCGCTGGTTTCCGGGCCCCGGCGTTCTG
>DATARN010000077.1:0-9382 GCA_036264135.1 Acidimicrobiales bacterium | reverse complement strand
TGGCTGGTGCACCACATGCACTTCGACAAGGGGAAGATCTTGAACTATCAGATCACGACCCCCTCCACGTTGAACGCCGCTCCCCGCGATCCTTTCGGCGGGCTCGGCCCCTACGAGGAGGCCATCATCGGCACCCCGATCTTGGAATCGGTGGCCGAGGCCGACATCAAGGGTATCGACGTGCTGCGGGCCATCCGATCGTTCGACCCGTGCATGCCGTGCACCACCCACATGGACACCGGCAAAGGCGTCATCGTCCGAGAAGTCAACTCCTGCAGCTGCACCCTGGAGTGACCGGAGGGACACGCGCACTGGTCGGGGGCATCGGATTGCCGTGGCTGCGTGACTTGGATTTCGGAACGCAGTTCATTCGCCGGGTCGAGCATCTCGCTTGGCCCGGCGATGTCCGCCTCGAGGACATTTCCTACGCCGCCCACCGGGTACTTCACCTGCTCCAGGACGTCAAGGCCGACAAGGTCATCCTGGTGGGCGCCATGCCGAGGGACGATCCGCCGGGTACGGTACGCCGCTACCAGCTGGACCTGACGCCACCCGACGACATCGAGGTCCACGAGCGTCTCACCGAGGCGGTGGGGGGAATCATCGACCTCGACCATACGTTGGCCGTCATCAGATACTGGAAGGCCTTGCCCACGGATACGACCGTGATCGAGGTCGAACCCGGGGACCGCTCCTTCGGCCTTGGGTTCACCGATGTGGTGGAGGCCCAGGTGGACAGGATTCTTGGCATGGTCATCGACGAGCTTGGCTTGCAGGATGTCGTCGTCGGCTCCGCCCTGCCGCCCATCGGGGTCATGGAGTCGCGGTGGGACGCGGCGGGAGGTTGACGATGGCGTCGGAGGACGAACTCTCGTATTTCGAGGTACTGGGCCGCATCGGTGAACTAGCCGAGCAGCTGACCAGCCACCCCGACCCCAAGGTGTCTGAAGGCGTCGGGGAGCTTCTCGACTGGATCGACGCCTTTCACCGCGACGGCCTCGGACGCCTGGTAGAGATGATCCGGTCGTGGCGGGGCGAAATCTTTCTGGAATCGGTGTCGGCCGATGACATCGTCGGCACCTTTTTGGGCGCCTACGGCCTGGGCGAGGGGGGCGAGACGGTGTCCGAAGCAACGGCGTCGGTCGACGCCGCCCTCGAACAAGTCCGGCCCCTGGTGGAATCACACGGCGGCGCCATTGAAGTGGTGAGCGTCGCCGACGGGGTCGTCACGGTGCGCATGAAGGGGACCTGCGACGGCTGTCCCAGCTCGGCCGCCACCCTCACCTACGGCGTGGAGCAGGCCCTCAGGGACAATTGGGCGAACTTCCGGCGACTGGAACTGGTCGACGCCGCCGACGCCGTCGACCCGGCCAAGGCCGACCTCACCTGCGTGACGGTTCCCGACGCGGTGCTGGCACCTCAAGCGCCGCTGCTGCAGATCCGAGGCCACGAGCAGCGGTGAGCGACCCGATCACAGCTCGGCTGGCGACCGACGGTCTCACCGCCGAGGGGCTGGCGTATCGGGCCCGAGCCCTGGCCCAAGCCCACCCGCTGTCGGCGCTGGCCAAGCGCTACCAGGACTGGGCGAGCGCCGACCAGGGGTCGTCGCAGCCCATGCCGGAGGTCGGGATCTGGGCCGCTACCGCCCTCCTGGCGGGCTATTGCGTACGCCGCGTCGAGGAAGAGGACTTGGGGCTCGGGTTGGCGCAGGAGACCGGTGCCGACATGACGATCGAGGAACTGGACTCCGCCGCCGGGCGCATCGCGGCCGAACTGCGCCGCGGCCGAGCCGACGGCCCGTCGACGTTGGTCCTCGGTCATCGCAACCAGGCCGACGAGGACCGCTTGATCCGGGCGTTGGACCGGATCGTCACGTCCGAGGTGTCCAACCGCCTCGACCACTGGCGCGAGGCCGTCGACGACGCCGCCTGGCGGGAGTTGGAGGAATACGTCACCTGGTGGCTGGTGCAGGGTTACGCGGTGCGGGTCGCGGAGATCGCGGCCGGCACGGTCGCCCGGTGAGGATCCTGGTCGCCGGCGTCGGCAACGTCCTGCGCTGCGATGACGCCTTCGGTGTCGAGGTCGCTCGGCGGCTGGCCATCCGGGAGTTGCCCGAGGGAGTCCGGGTGGTGGAAACCGGCATAGGCGGCATGGCGCTGGTGAGCGAGATCCAAGAGGGATGGGACGCCCTGATCGTGATCGACGCCATGGGCCGCGACAAGGCGCCGGGGACCATCCTGGTGATCGAGCCCACGATCGACGACGTGGACCAGCTCTCGTGGTCGGAGCGCCACGACTTCCTGTCCGACATGCATCTGGCGACACCCGAGCGGGCCCTGATGCTGGCCCGGGCGCTTCGGGTCCTCCCGCCAACCGTGTTGATGGTGGGCTGCCAGCCGGTGGACGCCGACTCGTACGGACAATCGATGTCCGAGCCGGTGGCGGCCGCCGTCGATGTCGCGGTCGGTGTCGTGCTCGAGCAGCTGGCGGCACTTGGGGCCCTCCACCCCATGACGACCTAATGGAGGAGGTCGACCGGATTCCCGTACCGACCGAGCATGCGGGTCTGCAGGAAGGACCGCTCGACCGCGCCGCGTCGGTCGCGCAGCTGGAACGCCAGTTGGCGGCGACCCCACGGGCGATCTACCCCTACCAACACGCCGGCCTGGCGTACCGTCTCGGCCTGGCCTACGCCGAATCGGCCGGAACCCATCCGGCCGAGGGTTTGCGCAAGGCGTTGGCGTGCTACGACCTGGCTGCCTCCATCTTCGATCCCCGGTTCGACCCGGTGCCCCACGCCCGGGTCCTCAACGCCGCCGGTGCGGTCCACCGCGCCCTGGGTGACCGGAAGGCGGCCGCCGCCCTGTTCGAGAAATCCGCACAGCTGCTGGAAGGCCGGGATCGAGACGACGAGCGAGCCGGCGTCTTGAACAACCTCGGTCTGGTGAGCATGGAACTGGGAGAGCCGGAGCGGGCGGTCGAGGCGTGCGACCAGGCGCTGGCATTGTTCGACCCGACCTCATCAGAGGGGATTCGGGGCTGGGCGGCGACCATGCACACCCGGGGTATGGCGCAGGCGGCCCTCGGTACCGAGGCCGGCCTGGTCGCGGCGCTGCACGACTACGAGCAGGCGCTCGGCGTGGTGGGCCCGACGGAAGCGCCGTACCACTTCGCCATCCTGCAGCAGGCCGCGGGGGTCGCGGGCGTGGCCCTGGCCGGCATACGCCCCGACCAAGCCGACCGGCTGCTGGCCGCCGCCGCCCGGGCCTTCGAGGAGGCGTTGACGGTCTTCACCCGCTCCGGCTTCCCATACCAGTACGCCCTGGCCAAGAACAACATGGGTCTGGCCCTGCTCCGGCGGGCCACGCGGCCCGACGGCGAGGGCGCCATCGAGGGACTGCGGTGGGCCCTCGCCTGCTTCGAAGAGACGGTCGCCGTCCTCGACCCACGCGTCTACCGCGCCGAGTGGGAACAGGGGTACACCAATTTGGAACGGACCCAGGCGGAGCTGGCCGGGCATGGTTCGACCGCCAGTCGGGCCGAGCACTTCGCCGCCCTCCTGGCCGCCAGCCCGGAAGACCTCCGAGTCCAGATGCTTCGCGAACGGCTGACGAGACTGCTCATGCTGCCCGAGCCGCAGCGCCACGCCAGTCTCCTCGAGTTGGCGGTGGCATCGGCGCGCGCTGACTTCGACGCCGTGCGGTCGTACATCACCGCCGAACTGGGCATCCTCATGGAGATGCCGCGGCCCGATCTCCAAACTGGACTGCAGGCCCGGTTCGACGCCCACCGCAGCCTCGACGATACCGAGCGCGAGATCGCCGACCGCGGCCTTGACCAGGCAATCGGAGACGCCCTGGTGGGGCCACAGAAGATTTACGTGCGAGACTTTCTCTATGGCCTTGGATGGGAGCGACCGTGAGTCGCCGGCAGTGGACGGGCCCACGGTGAGTAGCAGCAACCCGCTTCTGGAAGCCGGGCCCGAAGGTGGCGACGGGCGGCCCAACGGCGAGTCGCCCGAACCGCTCGCCACCGCTGCCGCCTTCGTGGCCGCGGTGGCGTGGGGCGAGCACCTGCGGGTCTGGGAGCTCCTCAGTCCTGAGGCCAGACGCGTCGTCCTACGCGTGGCGGTCAGCCGGGGGATGGACGAAGCACTGTCCGCCCGTATCCGGGACGGGACGGCGGGTCGGGCCGAGAGGGACACCTTTCTGACCGACCTGGTCAACGGGCTGCGGGCCGACCTGCGGGGCAACGATCTCGACGCCTTGGAGTACGCGCCCGACCCGGATCCCTACGGCGACGTCGTCGATCCCGACCGCACACGCGTCCTGCTGGTCGCCCCCGTCGTTAGCGCCGCCCTGGGCGAACCGTTGCCCGTGGCGTCGGTCGAGTTGGTCCGCCACGATGGGCAGTGGCGCATCGAGCACCTGCTACCGAGGGCGCGGACGTGATCGGCCCGAGCGGCCAGGCGGTGACGGTCGACCGGGACGGGCGGCCGTTCCGCCACTTTCCCGTTGCCGTGTCGGCCGGTGCCATGGGGCTGGCCTGGTCACGCCAAGAGGCGGCGCCCGACGGGGCCTGCGTGCTCGTCGACTACGAGATCAATGCCCTCGGGCGCCTCGGTGTTGCCTGGCCGACGCCCGCCGCCGACACTCTGTCCTTCGCCGTCGTGCTGCGTCCCACCTTGGAGGTCGACGACGCCGACCTGCCGTGGCTGCTGGGGGGTCTCGGTGTCAGCCGAGGCGTCGAGTCCTACACCGGGTCGAAGACGGCAACGGTCTGGCCTGACCAGGTCGTGGAGCAGTCGAGCGGCCGCACCATCGCGTCCATTCTGGCTGAAGCCCAGCTGGCGCCGGGCCGGGTCCGGGCGGCGGTGGTGACCGTCCGCATCGATCTGGCGGCGGCCGAGGTGGAGCGGGACCGCCGCGACGACCTGCTCAGTGCCGTCCTGGAGTCGATCGACGCCGTATCAGAAGCGTGCGGCGAGGACCGGGCGTCGGTTGCCGCCGGATATGAGGGTCGCAGCGCCCTAATCGGCCGTCGGGCCAAGGTGCGGCTCAGGCCGCACGGCGAGACGCGCGCCGAGATCGCCGGCTTCGACGTCCACGGCCGCCTCGAGCTGCGTTCCGCCACCGGGATGGTCGAGCGGATCACGGTAGACATGCTCCGTGACATGGAACTAGTCTAAAAGGTGCGGACTTGCTCGCTCTAGGTTTCGAACATATAGTGGCGAGCGTCTCGCGATGCCAGCTTGACATGATAGGGGGTAAGAATGACGTTGCTTTGGATCGCTGACGCCGTGCTTCTGTTCGTCGTCATTCCCGTTGTCTTGCTCTTTTTGAACCGGGTGCTCCGTCCGGCGTTTGAGATCAAGAGGTACGCCGATGACGTCTTGCAACACGGTGTCGCCCTCACCGGCACGCTGGACGCCGTGCCCAAGCTGGCCGACACCTTGAACCTCACCACCGCGGCCAAGGGTCTGGTTGGCCGCTACGGGGCGGCGCTGGAGAAACTCCTGTGACCCGGCCCGCGGCCACGACTGCAGAGGAGGCAGACAAGTAATGATCGAAGGACTCTTCATCGCTCCGCCGGTTATCGGCTTGCTGGTCGGCGTCGGCGTACTCGTCGCCGCACTGGCGATCTACCTGATAACCATCGTTTGGATCCTTTGGGACGTAAGCTTCACACTCGGCACCGTCCTCATCGGTGTCCGGGCTATTTCGAGTCAGGTCGAGCCGGTCGGCACCGTCGTCAATGGCATCGCGGCCAATGTCGCCGCCATCGACAGCGCGCTGGGCGGGCTCCTGGGTGACAATTCCCGCCTGCCGGCACACGTCGTCCGGCAGTGACCGCAACACCGAGATGAAAGCAAGGGAGAGGTAGATGGCTTACGAGTTCAGGTGAAGGGACGCCGATCACGCCTGCCGTTGGCATGGCTCAGCAGAAAGTGAAGATGCGCTGATGGCCAAGGTGGCCGACCACGTGAGGCAGAAGCACCGCGTGGAGACGACCACCAACACCATCGCCAATTTCGTGAAGAAAGCAGTTCGCCACACCTGAGCCCCATTCGGGCCAGTTCATCGACAGAGGAGGCACGGACGTGTTAGGTACAGTCCTGACGGGCTGGTACATCGGTTTTGCGATCGCCATCGTCGTGATCGGGATCGTGGTCATCTTGGTGGCCAGCATCCTCGTGCTGGCCCGCCGCATCGGCGAACAGGCGGTTCGCATTGACGAGTCGTTGAACGATGGGCGGGCAAACACCCTCGCCCTTTGGGACGTCGCCAATGTGAATGACGAACTGAACCAGATCGTCCGCCGGGCGGCGACCGCCCGCTCGGTATTGGAGAGCCGGCTATGACCCTTGCTTTGGCCCAACAACACATCACCATGTGGTGGATCTCGATCGGGATGGGCTTTGTCGTCGTCCTCGTCGTCATCGTGCTGCTGTCGCTGCTCGTCAGCTTGGTGACCGACATCGACGGCAACGTCAAGAGCCTGTGGGGCATGGCCACCCGGCTGGCCCGCAACACCGCCACCACCTGGATGTTGCAGCAGACGGCGTCGGCGACGGCGGCCCTGGCCGACGAAACCGGTCGGCACGCCCAGGAGCTTTCGGCCCTGGCATCCTCGGCCGCTCCTTCTGCTCGCTCCCGGCCCGTTAGCGACGCCGGGACCGGCGGGACCACAACCCAGACCCAGACCCGTCCGACGGGCAGGAGGTACTAATGGTTCTCCGCGTGCTGTTGAGTGTCGTCGACGTCCTGCTTCTGGTCATTGTCCTCGCCTACTTCCTGAACCGGGTGGCCCGGCTGCTCAACAGCATCTCGGCGACGCTCGGGAAGGTCACCTTCGGGGTCCGGGCGGTGGAGAGCCAGTGCGCCGTCATCGGCCCCGCCGCCGATCAGATCAACGCCAACCTGACGGTCGCCGCCGGGAACCTCGAACGGGCCGCCATGGCCGCCGAGCGCCTCGCCGGGTAACGTCCCTTCGGTGGACGACCAGCTCCTGCCACCGTACGCCGCGCCCACCGGTCCCCTCAACGACGACGCGGCGGTTGTCCGGGCCTTCGCCCGCGGTACCTACGTCGGCCACTCCGAGCGGTTCCACGTGGAGGGCCCGGCGCTCATGGTCGACCGGATGGACTCGACGGCCGTCCTCCGTATCGGACCGGACACGCTCCTCGTGCGTCTCGACCTGCCCGACGACCAGCTGGACACCCGGCTCGTCGTCGAGCAGGTCCTGACCGAGGAGGGATTCACCTGCCTCGATCGCGACAACCTGCTGGGCGCGGCCGTCGCCATCCAGGTGATCGGCGTACGGCTGTCGAGCTGGGATTTGTGGGGCAAGGATCTGGACGAGGGCTTCCGCTGCCTGCGCACCGCCGCGGTCGGCGACGACTGGAATCCCATCCTGGCCCAGGGGCCGTCCTAGTTTCAGACGGTCAGGGGCCGTCCTAGTTTCAGACGGTGATGGGCGCCAGGCGTTCTGCCAGCGCGGAGAGGGCGGCGACCGCCGGCCCCGGATCGGGAAGGTCCAGGGGCGAAATGCCCTGGCGGTCGGCGAGGACGATCGCGGGATCGTCGGGGATGGCCACGACCTCGTAGGCCGGGAAGGTCTTCTGCACGGTGTCGAGGTCTTCCTGGCTGCGGATGCGGCTGGCGACGACGATCACCTGTCCGATCATCTTTTCCTGCGCCATGTCGGCGGCGCGTGTTCCTACTTCCAGTGACTTGGGCGTGGGCTCGACGATGACGAGCACCACGTCGACCTTCTCGTTGCCCAGCCGGGTGATGGTGCCGATCCCCGCTTCGAAGTCGGCAACGACGATCGCATCACCGAACTCACCGGATCCGAGCAACTGCTCGGGGGAGAGACCGCATCAGGGACAGCCCGGTTCCGGGTTCTCGATTCGGGTCACCACCGCTAAACGGACGCCGTCGGGACCGTCGGAGCCGAAGCGGTCGAGCAGCTCGCCCCATCCCGGCGCGTGCTCCTCGCCGCCCTCGTCCAGCGCTTGGCGCATGGAGACCAGCCGCTCCGTCTCGGTGTCACCGACGCCCAGGGAAATGCCGAGGTTGGGATTGCTGTCACAGTCGAGCGCCACCACGGGGAAGCCCATCCGCCCGAAGGTGCGGGCGATGACCGCCGATGTCGTCGTCTTCCCCGACCCGCCCTTTCCTACCACGGCAACTTTCATGGCTGGAACTCCTCGATCAGTTGACTGACTAATGACTCTACCGCCATTACCGCTAGTGAGTTCGGCACGTGGTCGATCGGTGCCAGCGCCCGGCGCTCGGCGTCGGCGAAGGCAGTGTCGAAGGGCACGGCGCCGATGACCCGGAGCCCGGTTCGCTGCGCCACCAGTTCGGCGTCGCCGTCCTCGCGGACCTTGTTGGCCACCGCCACAATCCGCTTGGGTCCCTCGACACGGGCCGCCAGGCGAGCCAGGCGGCGAGCGGCCAGCATCGATTTGGCCATGGGTTCAACCACCGCGATGAAGGTCTCGGCGTAGTCCCCCCAGCCGGCAAACGGCTGCCGGGTCCCGCCCGGTAGGTCCCCGACCACGCTCCACGGCAGGTCCTCGGGCAGGTGTTCGATGATCTGCATGAACGCGAACTGCGAGCGCATGATGGTGGCGCTGTGACCCCGCAGCTTGCCGAACTGGAGGAACCGGACGCCGTCCGGACCGGTGGCGGCGAACTGTTCGATGGCGGCCAGCGGCGTCAACCCGGGCCGCAGCCGGAACCGGGGACCGGATTCCCCTTCCTGGCGCTCGACGACGGTGTCCTCAGGCATCGGGGCGTCGCTGCGCTCGAGTCCGAGGGAGAACGCCAACCCCGGCATGGGGTCGGAGTCGATGGTGAGGACGGGCACGCCCCGGCGGGCCAGGGCGCGGGCGAAGGTCCCGGCAATCGCCGACTTGCCCGAGCCTCCCTTGCCCACGAAGGCGACTTTCACACGCGGGAGCCTACGGGATGCGCCGGTGCCTTGGACGAGACAAGCCGGTCATCTAGGGTTCACCATGATGCTCGACGGCGTTGTCCCCTTCGATTACGACAACCTGTGCCGACAATGGTCTGACGACGAGGCGACATCGGAGGGCTGGACGGAACTCCGCTTGGCGCTCGGAGGGCGAAACGGCTGGTGGTTCCTCGACCCCCGTCAGCTCGAGGGGTTCGACGGCGGCCCGATGTGGTGCTTCGGCCAGCGCTCGCAGGCGAAGTTGTGCGTCACCCCCGTCGGGCCGGGATTCGAGATCTACGACACCGAGGCCGACGAGGAGATGTCCTTCGACCTCATCGGGGACCTGGTGGCGTGGCTCGACGACCACGAGCCGGCCGACCTCTCGCCGCTGCTGCAGCAGTTCCTCGACCCCGGC
>DATARN010000074.1:0-19954 GCA_036264135.1 Acidimicrobiales bacterium | reverse complement strand
GTACACGTACGTGCCGTCCTTGGTGGGGGCATCGGTGTACGTCGTCGTCGTGGACGGCGTGACGTTCACGTGGGCGATCGACGTCGTGTCCCGGAACACCTCGTAGCTCACGATGTCCGGCTCCGGATTGGGATCCCAGGTGATGGTCGCCTGCGAGCCGCCGTGGGCGGTCACAGCGGCGACGTTCGCCGGGGGGGTAGGGGGGAACGCCACCGGAACGGGTTGGGAAATGGTGTCGGTGGTGCAGTTGTTGGTGAGGACACGGCAGTCCTGCGCCGTGGCCACGAGCTGGTACGTCGTGTTCAGCACGTAGCCGGCGCTGATCAGTTCCGGCGGCCACTGGTAGGTGCACACGGTGGGGACCAAGACGCCGGCGGCGCATGAACCCCGTACCGTGAAGGGACCGGTGCCCGGTGTGGGGATGTTCGGGGTGTTCGACGGCGGCGTCCACCCGATCGTCAGCGTCTCCCGCTGGAAGACGTCGGTCTTCACCGCCGGCGTCCACGTGACCGTGAAGGGGCCGCCGGTGGAGGTCAGGCCGGTCATGTCCGGGTTGGGGGGCGGCGCGGCGGCCTGGGCGGCGGCCGCGGCCACGATCAGTCCGAGCGTGCTCATGCCGGCGGTGACGAGGACCGCCAGGACCAGCCTCGAGCCCCGAGCCCGCATGTCCCGCCCGGGCCTCACGCGCTCTTCTGGTTGAGCATGGTCGCCTGCACGATAAGTCGGTGGCTGGCCGAGCCCTTGGGGGTGCAGGTCGTCAACGTGAGGATGTGGTCGGCGCCCGCCGGGGCGGCGGGTGCGGGGGGTGTCCTGATGACTCCCACGTCGTTCGGATCGACCACGAAGGGCTTGGCGTCCACCTGGTAGGTGCAGCTGCCCACCGGGGTGTCCAGGATGATCTGGTCCCCGACGTTCAGCTGATCGACGTTGGCGAAGGGCTTGCCGTACGTCGTGCGGTGCCCGGCGATGGGCACGTTGCCGAGATCGCAGGGCAGCGCGTACCCGGGGTAGTGGCCGGCGCCGGCGCGCAGGGCGTCGGCCGAGATCCCCTCCACCACGACCACGTCCACCCCGAGGGTGGGAATGCGCAGCCTGGTCAGGCTGTCGCCCTCATGGAGCTGGTGGTTCTTGTAGGCGTTCTTCAGCTGGGGGCTGGCCAGCTGGTGGCGCAGCTTCGACTGCAGCTGGTTGTGGAGGAAGTTGGTGTAGAAGGGGTAGCCGAGCAGGATGACGGCGACCACGATCAGCAGTGCCGACACGCCGGTGAGGCTCCGCCTCGCCCAACGCTTTGCTCTGAGAAACCCGACCAGCTTGTCCACTACGCCTCCACCGTCAGTTTCCACAGGGTAGCCCGGCCTCCCGGGCCCACCTCGGGACGTGGTTGTACACCGCGGTCCCCCAATTGCGTCCTAACCCTGGCACAAATGTGCTCCGGGGTGGTTGCGCCGGGACAAAGCCGTCGAAAGCGTCCGACGACGACGCCCGTACACTGCCGCGTGATGGAGGCGGCGTTCTTCGACCTGGACAAGACCGTCATCGCCCGGGCGTCGATGATGGCCTTCGGCCGCCATTTCTACCGCCGGGGCCTGATTTCCCGCCGCTCCCTGCTGCGGGGCCTGTGGGCCCATCTCATCTATCTTCACCTGGGCGCCAGCGAGGAGAAGCTGGCCCGCATCCGCGAGTCGAGCCTGTCGCTCAGCCGGGGATGGGAACAGCGCCAGGTGGGGGACATCGTGGCCGAGACCCTCGCCGAGGTGGTGGAGCCCATCATCTACGCCGAGGCGCTCGACCTGATCGAACTTCACCGCGCCGCCGGGCGGCGGGTCTACATCATCTCCGCCTCGCCGGCCGAGATCGTGGCCCCGCTCGGCCGCTTCCTCGGGGTGGACGACGTCATCGCCAGCCAGGCCCAGGTCGACGCCGACGGTCGGTACACCGGCGAGATGGAGGTCTACGCCTACGGCCCCTACAAGGCCGACCTCGTCCGGGTGTTGGCGCAACGCGACGGCGTCGATCTCGACGCCTCCTTCGCCTACTCCGACTCGTATACCGACCTGCCCATGCTGGAGGCGGTCGGCCACCCCGTCGCGGTCAACCCGGACCGGGTGCTGGCCAAGGTGGCGGGCGAGCGGAACTGGATGGTTCGCCAGTTCGTGCGTCCTGTGCGACTGCGCGACCGTGTGGCCGTGGCGCCCGCCCGGACCACTGCGGCGGCGGGGGTTTCGGCGGTGCTGGCCGTCGTGGCGTTGACCGCGTGGCGCGTCCGCGCCCGGCGCCGGGTCCGGGCGGCCGTCGGTTCGGGAACCGCTCAGGGAGGCTGCGGCTAGCCGGTGCGGAGCTTCTTGACGGCGAACACCGTCAGCCCGGCGAGAACGACGAGAAGGAGGATCTTCTTCATGCCCCTACCGTATCGGACCGGGGTGAGAGGAGTCGTCTCCGGCGACCAGCAGCGCCTCCAGCCGGCCCTGGTGGGCGGTGGCCCGCGCCACGTCGGCGGTGGAGCGCAGTTCCGACTGGACGAGCGCCTCGCCGTCGCGCCAGTCGGCGAGCTCGTCGGTCAGCACCAACTCGAGGGCGCGGATGGTTGGGCCATCGGTGATGGGCGACGCCCGCCGGCGGTGGCGGGTGTAGGCGGTGATCTGCCGGGGCAGGGCCACCCGGTAGACGCCGACCAGTTTTTCCAGTGTCGTGGGCGACGACGCCAGCGCGTCAAAGAAGGCGACCGTCGACGGGGGCGCCACGACGAAGCCCTCCCCCGGCGCCTCTCGCAGTTCGGGCAGGCGGTCGCGCCAAAGGGACGCGTGCCAGGCGTGGTGCTGGCTGGCCGCGGCCATGTGGATCTTGGCCGCGGGCTCGGCCACCTGCGGCACCCAGCCGCCCAGGGTCTCGAAGAGACGCTCCTCGGACCAGACGTACCCCCCAACCAGGGCGGCCGCCTCCATCAAGGTGCTCATGGTCCCTGTGGGGGGCGCAAGCCTTCGCCGACGGTCTGCAGGACGTGCTCGATGAGCGTCTGGCGATCCGGCCAGGGGAAGTCCGGCTTGGCGATGAGCAGCGAGGTCACGCCGTGCACGACCATCCACAGGCCGCTGGCGATGAGGGTGGCGTCGTCGGAACGCATCTGACCGGCGGCGATCGCCGCCTCGACGTCGGCGATGAGGTGCCCGAACGCCGAGGTGGAAACCAGCCGCTCGTCGAGGAGCCGTTCGGGCGTGTCGTCGGGGCGGCTGGTGAAGAGGATCCGGTAGTGCTCCGGGTTGGTCAGCCCAAAGTTCACGTAGGCCCGACCGCGCCGCACGATGCGCTCCCATGGATCGGAGACACCGGCCACGGCGTGCTCCATGGCGTCGTCGAGGTGGCGGAACTGCTCCTCGCAGACCTCGAAGATCAGCTCGTTGCGGTCGGCGAAGTGCAGGTAGATCGACGGTGGCGTGACCCCCACCGCCTGGGCCACCGCCCGTATCGACACCGCCGACTCGTCGCCACTCTCGATCAGCAGCCGCTCGGCGGCGGCCAGGATCTGCTGGCGCAGGCGAGGGCCTTCGCCCCGTCGGGCGCGCGACCGTGGTGGCGTTGCCGGCGCCGAGGGCGACGGTGAACGAGCGATTACGCCACCTCCTCGATGACGGGAAGCGGAACGGGGACCACACCCGGCGCCCCTTTTCCCGACTCCGATTCCGACAGACCGATGCGATCGTACAGCCAGGCCAGCGGCCGAGGCGCCCACCAGTTGGCGTCCCCCGCCAGGCGCATGAACGCCGGAACCAGCACGCCGCGCACCAGCGTGGCGTCGACCAGCACCGCCATGGTGAGGCCGATGCCGAACAGCTTGATGAAGGTCACCTCGGAGGTGGCGAAGGCCAGGAACACCACCGCCAACAGGGCGGCGGCGGCGGTCACCAGGCGCCCGGTGCGCTCGAGGCCGAGGGCCACCGACGCCACGTTGTCACCG
The DNA here is from genome assembly GCA_036264135.1 of Acidimicrobiales bacterium. Lineage (GTDB taxonomy): Bacteria > Actinomycetota > Acidimicrobiia > Acidimicrobiales > Palsa-688 > DATARN01. The sequence continues at coordinate 16,002 of DATARN010000074.1, read as the reverse complement.
GTGCGGTCGTGTTCCTCCTTGATCCGTGACAGCAGGAAGACCTCGTAGTCCATGGACAGCCCGAAGGCGATGCAGAACATGAGGATCGGGGTGGTGGTGTCGATGGTGCCGGTCGGCGTGAAGTGCAGCCAGGTGGCCAGGTGGCCCTCCTGGAAGATCCAGACCATGGCGCCGAAGGTGGCGGTCAGGCTGAGGAGGTTCAGCGCCAGCGCCTTGACGGGGACGACGACGCTGCCGGTCATGAGGAACAGGACCGAGAAGGTGACCAGGGCGATGATCCCGCCGGCCAGGGGGAGCTTGGCCCACAGGGACGCCTTGGAGTCCACCAGTTGGGCCGACTGGCCGCCGACGAGGGTGGAAAAAGGGGCGGGGGTGCGGCGCGCGGCCTTCACCAGGGCCTCGCCGGCGGGCGACTGGGGTTCGACGGTCGGTACCGCCGAGAGCCAGGTACCGGTCGCCGAGCCGGGCACGACAAAGCGGGCGCTGGCGGCGTTCGGAGGCGCCACCTGCTGGCCGGCGATGTACGAGCCGGTGGCGGCGTCCACGCGGCCCACCCCGGCGATGGCGGACAGCCGGGCGGCGTAGGGGCCGATCGTCGTGGGGTCGGCGGTCGGGGCCACGATCTCGACGGCGCTGGCCTCCCGGGAGCCGAACTGGGTCCGGATGGCGTCGGAAACCTGGCGGCTGGTGGCGGCCGCCGGCAGGACCCGGTCGTCGGGCTGGCCGAAGGTAATGCGCAAGAATGGGCTGCCGAGGATGAGCAGCAGCAGGACGACGGCGCCTCCGGTGACCACCGGCCGGCGCATGACGGTCGTGGCCAGGCCGTGCCAGAAGCCGTGCTCGGCGGACGTCGCCGGCTTCTGCTGCCGGCGGCGGCGGTTGATGCGGGGGCCGAGGGCGGCGAGGATGGCGGGGAGCACGACGATGGCGCCGATCGCGGCCAGGATGGTCACGGCGATGCCGGCGTAGGCGAAGGACTTGAGGAAATACAGCGGGAACACCAGCAGGGCGGCGAGTGACACCGCGACCGTGGTGGCGCTGAAGACGACGGTGCGGCCGGCGGTCTGCATGGTTCTCACCAGGGCCTCGGGAGGCGCCAGACCACCATTCATCTCCTCCCGGTAGCGGGAGACGATGAACAGGCTGTAGTCGATGGCCAGGCCGAGGCCGAGGGCGGTCGTCAGGTTCAGGGAGAAGATGCTGACGTGGGTGAAGGCGGTGATCACCCGCAGCACCATGAGGGTGCCCACGACCGACCAGGCGCCGATGGCGATGGGCAGCAGGGCGGCGGTGGCACTGGCGAAAATGAGGATGAGGAGGATGGCGGTGGGGATGAAGGAGTAGAGCTCGGCCTTCTCCAGGTCCTTCTGCACCTGGCTCCCGACCTGGTTGAAGACCTGGGCCTGTCCCCCCGCCCGTACGGTGATGGCCCCGTCGGACAGGTTGTACTTGGGCGCCAGCACCTTGATCTCCTTGGAAACCTGGTCGTCGCTGCCCTTGACGTTGGCCAGGACCAGCGCCTGGGTCCCGTCCTTGCTCTTCAGCGGCAGGGGATCGCCGAGCGACCAATAGGACGACGCCTGGGCGATGCTGGCTTCGTGTTGCAGCGCGGCGGTCAGCGAGAGGCCCCGTGCCTGGATGGCCGGGCTGTCCACGCTCTGGCCGTGGCGGGCCGTCACCAGGAGGACGAGGTTGGGCTGGGCGGTGTGGAACTGACTGAGCAGCACGTTGTTGGCCCGGGTCGATTCGGCGCCGGGGTCCTGGAACCCGCCACTGGAAAGGTGCGAGGCCACGCCGCCACCGACGGCGCCCGCCGCGGCCATGGCGATCAGCGCCACGAGGAGGACCAGCCAGCGCCGGTGGACGAGCGTGTTGCCGAGTCGGGTCAGCATCGGGGTTCTCCTCTGGTCGGGGCCGGTAGGCGGAGAGTGAGATCGGCGATAACTTAACACTGATAGGTTATCCGTGGCAAGAGGGGATTTTCGGCGTCCCGATTGGGGCCCAGGGGCCCGTAGCATGGCCGTGGTCATGGCGGTGTCCGACCTTCACTGGCAGCCGTCGCTGCTCCTTTCGGGCGGCCCAGTGCGCCTTGACCGCCGGTTCGGGGCGCTCGAACGGATCGACCTCGATGGGCGGTCGTGGGTGGACTACGCCCCCGGGTGGGTGGCCGGCGCCGACCAGCTCTTCGCCGAGCTGGTCGACACCATCCAGTGGGGTCAGCGCCGGCGCTGGATGTATGGCCGGGAACTCGACGAGCCCCGCCTGACCGCTCGCTTTTCCGGGCCCGAGCCGCCCTGGCCGTCGTTCCTGGACGAGATGCGGGCCGCCCTCTCGTCGCACTACAGGATCGAGTTCGACTCGGTGGGGCTGAATCTCTACCGCGACGGCAGCGACAGCGTTGCGTGGCATGGGGACCACATCGCGGCGGAGATCGCCGAGCCCCTCGTCGCCCTGGTGTCGCTGGGCGAGCCGCGGACCTTCCGCCTGCGGCCGTCGTCGGCGGCGGAGGGCGGCCCGCCCCGGTCCTTCGCCCTGGGGCGGGGCGACCTGTTGGTCACCGGCGGCCGCTGCCAGCGGGAATGGCAGCACAGCGTCCCCAAGGTCGCCAAGGCGGGGCCTCGGATCAGCTTGGCGTTCCGCCACGGCGGGTACGAGGCCGCCTCCTAGCGCCTCATCGAGATGCGAAACGGGCGACCCCGCAGGGGCCGCCCGTGTCCGTGCGCAATATTCAGTTGTCCGCCGCCACCGAGGCTGGGCGTACCCGAGAGTTTGGAGCCCGCATCATCAACATCCGGTGCCGTGTACCGGTGGTGAGAAGCCGGGTCAGGTGCGGGAGCGCAGCTTCAGTGACGGCTCATACTGACCGAGGCGAATCGCCGGCCCGGTCGATCACCGGACGGGCGGACCATCCTCCTCGGGCGGGTGAGTCATGTTTCGGACGTCCCCCTTTCGTGCGCGTTACCACTTCCTGTTGTACTCCTGGCGACGCCCCGATGCACGTAAAAGTTTGCCGTCCCGTCACTCAGCGGTAGCGGTTGGTGATGGGCATGCGCCGGTCCCGCCCGAACGCCTTCACCGACACCCGGACGCCCGGCGGGTACTGCCGTCGCTTGTACTCGGCCAGATCGACCAGCCGCACCACCCGGCGGGCGATCTCCTCGTCGAATCCCACCTCGACCAGCTCGGGGGCGGTGAGGTCCGACTCGATGTACGCCTCGAGGATCGGGTCGAGGACCTCGTAGGGGGGCAGGCTCTGGTCGTCGCGTTGGTCGGGGCGCAGCTCCGCCGAGGGCGCCTTGGTGAGGATCGACGCCGGGATCGGGCTGTCAGGCTGCGAGTTGCGCCAGGTGCACAGGCGGTAGACCATCGTCTTGAACACGTCCTTGATGACCGCGAAGCCCCCGGCGGTATCGCCGTAGATCGTGGAGTAGCCGACCGCCAGTTCGCTTTTGTTGCCCGTCGTCAACACCATCCAGCCGAACTTGTTGGACAGCGCCATCAGGGTCACGCCTCGGATCCGGCTCTGCAGATTCTCCTCCGTCAGATCGGGGGCCCGGCCGGCGAACGCCGGCGCCAGCATGTCCAGAAAGGCGCCATGGGCGGCCTCGATCGGGATCACCTGGTAGTCGATGCCCAACCGCCCGGCCAGCTCCTCGGCGTCGCGCAACGAGTGGCCGCTCGAGAACCGTGACGGCATGGCCACGCCATGGACGTGACCGGGGCCGAGGGCATCGGTCGCCACGGTGGCCACCAACGACGAATCGATACCGCCCGAGAGGCCAATCACGACGTCGGTGAAATTGTTCTTCCTGACGTAATCCCCAGTTCCGAGCACCAGCGCCCGGTACACCTCTTCTTCAGTCGACAGCGCCGGGGCGATGGGATGCGGCCCACACGACCGGGTACGCGGCGGGCGCCGGCTTTCCGAGACGACGGTGACCGGCAGGCCGGCGGCCGGCGTCTCGGTGTGGCCCCGCGGATCGAGCAGCCGCTTGCGGAAGACGGGGAGGATGTCGACGTCGACCAGCGCGACCGACTCCTCGAACTGGGGGGCGGAGCACACCACGTCCCCGTTGGCGGCGAGGACGAGCGACGCCCCGTCGAAGACCAACTCGTCCTGGCCCCCGAAGAGGTTCACGTACACGACGCCACATGACGAGTCGGCCGCCCGGGTCGACAGCATGCGCTCGCGCTCGTTGAGTCGGCCCCGGTAATACGGCGAGGCGTTGATGCTGACCATGAGCTCGGCGCCGCCCGCCGCCTGGGAGGCGATGGGACCGGCGGGGTCCCAGGCGTCCTCGCAGATGGATACGCCGACGCGGACGCCCCCGATGAGATACAGCTGGCGGGCGCCGGTTCCGGGGGCGAAATAGCGCTTCTCGTCAAAGACGGCGTAGTTGGGCAGGACCTGCTTGTGGTACACCCCGTGGACCTGGCCGAAGCCGCAGACGGCGGCGGCGTTGTAGATGTCGAGGCCCTGATCGACAAAGCCCACGACGGCGGCGCAGCCCTGGGTGGCGGACGCCACCTTGCCCAGGGCGGCGTGATTGTCGGCCACGAAGCCGGGCTTCAGCAGCAGGTCTTCTGGGGGATAGCCGGTGATGGCCAGTTCGGGGAAGACGGCGAGATCCGCCCCCGCCTCCTCGGCCCGGGCGAGGGCGGCGAGGATCTGCTCGACGTTGCCGCCCAGGTCGCCGACGACGACGTTGAGCTGGCACAGCGCGACGCGGAGCACGGCCATCTGTTCAGGCTATGCCAGGCATCCAAACCTGGGCCTCACGGGGCCGGCGGGTCGAGTTGGCCGGTCGGGTTGGGCCGGCTACGCCTTACCATCGCCGGTGTGCTGAGCGTGGCCCACCCGGTCGTTGCCGACGCCGTTGACCGGTCGGCGGATCCGGTGGCCGCCGGTCAGGCCGTGAGCCGGCTGGTGGACGCTCGACCGGAGGTCGCCGGGCGGCTCCACGACGATCCCGGCCTGTTGGCCGCCCTGGTCGCGGTCAGTGCGGCCAGCCCGCATCTCTCCCGGTTGTTGGTGACCGACCCGCTGGCGCTCGACGTTCTGTCCGACCTCACGACCCGGCCGGTGTCGGCGCGGGACACGGCCGTCGCGGTCGGGCGGTGGAAACAGCTCGAACTTCTCCGCATCGCCGGCCGTGACCTCCTCGGACTCGACCGCCTGGAGGAGACGGGATCGGCCCTGTCGCAGCTGGCCGATGACGTGCTGGTGGACTCGTTGCGGATCGCCGGGCTCGACCAGGGCGGACTGGCCGTGATCGCCATGGGGAAGTTGGGCGGCCGAGAACTCAACTACGCCAGTGACATCGACATCATGTTCGTGGGTGAGGGCGATCCGCGGGGCGCCCTGCAGGTGGCTCGCCGGGCCTGGCGGGTCGATGTCGACCTCCGGCCGGAAGGGCGAAACGGCCCGCTGACCCGGTCACTTGACTCCTACCTCGCCTATTGGGACCGCTGGGCGGAGACCTGGGAGTTCCAAGCCCTGATCAAGGCTCGGGCCGCCGCCGGCGACCCCGAACTGGGCACCGCCTTCATGGGCGCGGCGCAGGAGCGGGTGTGGTCGCGGCCGTTCGGTGCCGACGAGCTCCGGGCGGTGCGGGCGATGAAGGTGCGCACGGAAGGGGAGGTGGCCAAGAAAGGGCTCTCGGCGCGGGAACTGAAGCGGGGGCCGGGGGGCATCCGCGACGTCGAGTTCGCCATCCAGCTCCTCCAGTTGGTACACGGCCGGGCCGACCCGGCGCTGCGGTCGCCCACCACGCTCAGCGCGCTGGCCGAGCTGGCCGCCGCCGGCTACGTCGCGGGCGAGGACGCCCAGGCCCTCGACGAGGCGTACCGCTTCTTGCGGGCCGCCGAGCACCGGTTGCAACTGGTGGAGGATCAACAGGTCCATGCCCTGCCGACCGACGCCCCGGGACGCCTCCGCCTGGCTCGCGTCATGGGCTACCGGGACGACACCACCGCCACGGCCACCGCCTACTTCGAGCGGGATCTGCACCGCCACCAGGCCGTCGTGCGGTCCATCCACGAACGGCTGTTCTTCCGGCCGCTCCTCGAGGCGTTCACCCGCACGCCGGCCCGGCAACGTGAGCCGCAGCTGGCCACCGAGCGCGACGGGCTCACCGGGAGCGCGGTCGCCGAGCGCCTGGCCGCTTTCGGCTTCAGCGACGCCGAACGCACTCGCCTGGCGGTGAAGGAGCTGACCCGCGGGTTCTCCCGCTCGTCCCGGTTGATGCAGCAATTGCTGCCCCTCCTGTTCGGCTGGCTGTCCGAGTCGCCCGACCCCGACCTCGGCCTGCTCGGGCTGCGGTCCCTTGCCACCGGGCAGCACCGTCGCGATCAGCTCGTCGCCCTGTTCCGGGAGTCGCCGGAAGCGGCCCGGCGCCTGTGCCTGCTGCTCGGCACCAGCCCGTTGTTCAACCGGGCCTTTGAGCGCCAGCCCGAGCTCCTCGCTGACCTGGCGGCGGACGACTCGCTGGCCGCCCGCCTTACCCGCCCGGACCTGACTGGCGAGCAAGGGAGCCGCCCGGCGCTGGGTGCGGGCGGCCCCCGCGGCGCGGTGGGGACCGGAGAGGATCGCGCCGGCGAGGAGCGGGGCGCGGGAGAGGAGAGCGGCGGCGAGGAGCGGGGCGGCGGCGCGGCGGCGCCGGCGCGTGCGCTGGCTCGCTTCGCGTCCGGGCCGGCCGAGGTGCAGCCGGGTCGGTTCGTCTCGGGCGATGGGGCCCGCACCAGGGAGGAACTGCGCTTCCAGGCCTCGACGTCACTGTCCTGGCGGGCCGGTCCCGACGAGCGCCGCCACGGCTTGGAACGGCTGGTCCGCTCCGAATGGCTGCGCCTCGCCGCCGGGGACGTGCTCGGACTCCGGGACGTGTCGGCCACCGAACGCGGCCTGTCGACGTTGGCCGAGGTCGTGCTCGAGACGGCCCTCCACGAAGTCAAGCCTTCGGTGCCGTTCGCGGTGGTCGCCATGGGACGATTCGGCGGGGCGGAACTGTCCTATGCCAGCGATCTCGACGTGCTGTTCGTGTACGACGGCGACCAGACCGCCGAGGGCGAGGCGACGGCGGCCGCCCTCATGCGCTATCTCAATGGCGAGACCCCGGCCACCCGGTTGTGGACCACCGACGCCGACCTGCGCCCCGAGGGCCGCCACGGTCCACTCGCCCGCAGCGTGGCTGCCTACCAGCGCTACCACGAGCGCTGGGCCCGACTGTGGGAACGCCAGGCCCTGCTGCGAGGCCGGGTGGTGGCGGGCGACGCCGACGTGGGGCGGCGCTTCCAGGAGATCGTCGCACCGTTTCTGTGGAGCTCTCCCCTCACCGATGACGACGTCCGCGAGATTCGTCGCATGAAGGCCCGTATCGAGCGGGAGCGGATCCCGGCCGGGGAGGATCCCCAGTTCCATCTCAAGCTGGGTCGGGGTTCTCTCTCCGACGTGGAATGGACCGTCCAGCTGCTGCAACTGCAGCACCACGTGGCGGCGGAGGGCACCATGGCCGCGCTCAACGCACTGCTGGCCGCCGGGGCGGTCGACGCGGAGGACGCCGAGGTCCTCCAGGCGGCCTATCACTTCTGCGAGGAGGCCAGGAACCGGCTGTTCCTCGTGCGGGGCCAACCGGGCGATGCCCTGCCGGCGACGGGACCGGTACTCACCCACCTGGCCCGCAGCCTGGGCACGAGCCCGACGGAGCTGCGGGAGGAGTACCGCCGCCGGACACGCCGGTCCCGCCAGGTGGTGGAGCGGCTCTTCTACGGCCGCAGCGACTGACGCTCGGCTGCCCTGACGGGTGCGCCAATCCTTTGACAGCTAATCATTTGTGTGCTATTCATTAGCTGTCTATGGAAGAGCGGCTAGGGCGACTGGTCGTCATGACCGGCAAGGTGGCCAGGGAGTACTTCGATCGCCGACTGGTGGCGGCCGGGTCGTCCCTGAACACCTACATCGTGTTGAAGGCGGCGCTGCACTACCCGGACGTCAGCCAGCGGGAGTTGGCCACGTTTCTGGGCATCGAGGGGCCGACGCTCACCCACCATCTCGACCGGCTCGCCCGCGACGGCCTGATCCAACGGGTTCGCAACCGGGTCGACCGGCGGGTCTCCTCCGTCGAGGTCACGCCGGCGGGGCGGCGCCACCTCGACGAGATCGAAGCCGAGGCCGATCGGCACGACAAGGAATTCCGATCGCTTTTTACCGCGTCGGAGCAAGAGACCCTGAAACGACTACTCAACCGGATCCGCGACCACTACCTGGAGGAGGCAGATGTCCACCACCCAGCTCGATAGCCAAACCGCACCCGCGGCCGCGGCGGCGCAACCAGATGAGGTGATCCGGACCGTCGATCTCACCAAGGTGTACCCGGGCGCCGATTTCAAGGCGGTCGACTCGCTGAACCTTTCGGTGTACCGGGGTGAGATATTCGGCCTCCTCGGCCCCAATGGCGCCGGCAAGACCACCACCGCCGGCATGCTGACGACCCGGGTGATCCCCTCGTCCGGACAGGCGTTCGTGGGCGGTATCGACGTCGTCGCCCACCCCGCCCTGGCCAAGCAGGTCCTCGGCGTCGTCACCCAGCAGAACACCCTCGACCGCGCCCTGACGGTGTGGGAGAACCTTTACTACCACGGGCGCCTGTTCGGGATGCCCGGCCGCGACGCCAAGGCGGCGTCCGACCAGCTCCTCGAGCAGTTCCAGCTCTCCAAGTGGGCCAAGGCGTCGGTCTTCGCCCTCTCCGGGGGCATGGCGCAACGGCTGATGGTGGCCCGCTCCATCCTCCACAAACCGGACATCCTGTTTCTCGACGAGCCCACCGCCGGGCTGGACCCGCAGAGCCGCATCGCCCTGTGGGAAATCCTCGGAGCGCTCCACGCCGGGGGCCAGACCATCCTCCTGACCACGCACTACATGGAGGAGGCGGACCAGTTGTGCGACCGCTTGGCGATCATGGACCACGGCCGGATCCTCGCCCTGGACACACCAGCCGGACTGAAGGCTTCGGTCGGTGCCGACTCGATCGTCACCGTTCACGCCGGCGGTGACCTCAACGCCCTCGCAGTCGTGCTCCAATCCGAGGTGACGGGCGTGACCGCGGTGAACCTGGTCGACGACTCGCTGCAGGTCCACGTCAAGGGCGCTTCCAGCGTCGTTCCCCCCATCGTGACGTCGGCGGAGCGCAACGGGTTCGAGGTGCAGGACCTGTCGGTCGCCGAGCCGACCCTCGAGACCGTCTTCATCAACCTGACCGGAAAGGACCTGCGGGACTGATGACCGACACGGCCGCTCCCTCCACCTCCACACCCTCCACCGCCCCGCCCGCGTCCGGCGCCACCGTGGCCGGCGGGCCGGCGACGCCGGCACCGATCCGGCCCGACTACACCGGCGCCAAGCGGGGCCGGTCGGCGGCCACCGCCAGCCGGGAAGCATTCGGCGCCCTGATGCAGCGCGACCTCACCGTGCTGAAGAAGAACCTCGGTGAGTTCATCGGCCGGACGGTGATCCAGCCGTTCCTCCTGGTGTTCGTCTTCCTCTACGTGTTCCCTCAGATCGGCCAGGGCATCGGCGCCGCCACCACCAATCCCCAACAGGCGCTCGCCGCCGAGTCGGCGTTCGCCAGCGTGCTCATCGCCGGCGTCATCGGGATCTCCATCATGTTCCAAGGCATCATGTCGGTCGCCCTGCCCATGGCGACGGAGTTCGGGTACACCAAGGAGATCGAGGACCGGGTACTGGCGCCCATGCCCGTGGCGCTGGTGGCGTTGGGAAAGGTGGCGGCCGGTGCGGTGCAGGGGCTGATCGCCGCCTGCATCGTCTTCCCGGTTGCCAAATTCGTGCACGCCAAGGGCATCAACGCCCACCTCGTCCTGCACTGGCCCATCCTGCTCACCCTTCTGCCGATCGCATGCGTGATGTGCGCCAGCTTCGGGCTGGTTCTGGGCACCCGGGTCGAGCCCCGCAACATCTCTGCCATGTTCGGCTTCATCGTGCTGCCGATGACGTTCCTCGGCGGGACCTATTACACGTGGACGGCGTTGCGGCACGTGCACGTCTTCGGGTTCCCGTGGCTGCAGACGCTGGTCCTCGTCAACCCGCTGATCTATGTCACCGAAGGGTTCCGGGCGGCGCTGACGACCAGCTCGCACATGCACCTGTACATCATCTACCCCGTGCTTCTCGCCGTGACCGGGCTGCTGCTGTGGCAGGGCATCGCCGGTTTCCGCAAGCGGGTCCTGGCCTAGAAGCCCGTCGAGGGGGGTACCGGCACGGCGCATGCTCGGACCCCCTTTCGTCAAGGCCAGAAGCCGAGGACCTTCCAGCCGCGATCGGGGAAGCCGGCGGCCGCCGCCACCTTGGCCGATGCCCCATTGCGGGGATCGTGGAGGTAGGTCGGCACCGCACCACCTTCGATGACCCGGCGGCCCGCCTGGGCGACCAGCCGGCGGCCCAGGCCCTGACCGGCGAAGCGCGGCTCGGTACCAACCGCCAGCTCCTGACCGAAACGGTCGTGGCGTTTGATCCCCACGCCGGCGGCGTACTCGTCGCCGGCCAGCGCGACGAGGACGTCGCCGCCGAAGGGGTGCAGCCACTCAGGCAGCCGCGCGTCGCGGGCGGGCAGCCACACGCCGGCGTCGGGTAACGGGGTCACCGACTCGGCCCACCGGAACACGCCGGACCCGAGCGCCGAGGCGGGGCGGTCGAGGAGCTCGGCGAGGCGGCGCGAGACATTGTCGAGGCCGCCTTCGGCCGCCGCCTCCACATCGGCGACCAGGTCGGGCGGCACGGACAGCACGATGCCGCCCGGACTGGCCACACCGACTACCTGATGGACCCGGCCGTCCCAACCCGGTTCGACCCGGCCCGGTGCAGTGACCACGTCCAGTTCGCCCGTCGGTGGCCAGGCGCCCAGCCATGCACGGAGATGCCGCTCCAGCCGAGACGGCACGCCCCCGGGGTCGGCTACCGGTGACCCATCAATGGCCAAGAGTCGACCGCTCGTCGCCGTCGTCGCTGACGGCGGCCACCAGCTCGTCGCGAGCCCGGGCCACCCGGGACCGGATGGTGCCGACGGGGCAGCGGCACACCTGGGCTGCCTCGGCGTACGAGAGGCCGAGGAGCTGGGTCAGGACGAAGGCGGCCCGCCGCTCGTCCTCGAGCTGTCCGATGACCGCACGCAGGGCCACCTGCTCGTCGCCGGCGGCGGAGGGGGCAGCGGCGGCGACATCCAGCCGGCGCCGGCGCTGCTGGCGCCGGATGTGGTCGGCGACCGTCCGGCGGGCGATGGTGAGCAGCCACGTCCGGGCGCTGGCCTGGGCCCGGAACCGGCGCAGCGCGGGGATGGCGCGGGCGTACACCTCCTGGGTCAGGTCATCGGCGCTGGCCCGATCGCTCAAATGGGCACAGAACCGCCACACATCGGCCTGGGTGGCGCGCACGAAACGACACAGGGCGTCGCCGTCGCCGCGGGCTGCGGCCAGCGCCAGTCCCGTCACCTCGTCCACGGCGTGACAGCGTAAGACTCCGCCGGGAACTTTGCGGGGGCGCCGGCCGACTACCGAGGTATGGAGTGCACGACCTACCGCGAGGCCATATCGGCGGCGATGGACGGAGAGGACCCCGGCTGCCGGCACGCCGAGGTGGCGGCCCATCTGGCCGGCTGCCCGGCATGCCAGGCCTGGGCGGAAGTGGCCGGCAGCCTGACCCGCCGCGCCCGAGTCGGCGTGGCCGACGTGGTGCCCGACCTCACCACGAGCATCGTGGCCGGCGTCGGGTTCGAGCGGCGGCCGGTCGGGTCGCCGGCGGTGGTGGCGCGACTCGGCCTGCTCATGGTCGCCGCGGCCCAACTGCTGCTGGCCGTTCCCCCCCTACTCGGCCGCGATGCCGGCGCGTCCATCCACGTGGCCCACGAACAGGGATCGTGGGATCTAGCTCTCGCCGTCGGGCTGCTGGTGGTAGTGGTCCAACCCCGGCGGGCCGCGTCCCTCCTGGCGGTCATGGCCGCCTTGGCCGGGGGGTTGGCGCTCACCATGGCGGTGGACATCGCCGCCGGCCGCACCAACGCCGCCGCCGAGGCGCCGCACGGCCTGGCGTTCCTCGGCCTCGCCTTCCTCTGGTTGCTGAGCCGCGAGGTGGACGCCGCGGCCCCGCGGCGTGCACCTCGGACGGCGGGCACCGGGCGGGTACGGCCGGCGTGACGGCGCCGGCGCGGCACAGCAAGCGCCGGCGCGTTGTCCTCTTCGTGGCGGTCGTGGTGGCCGCGGTCGGCGGGTGGGCCGTGCCGGCCTTCGCCCACGCCCAGCTGCAGTCGACCGAGCCGGCCTCGGGAAGCGTGCTGGCCACGTCGCCGGGGGTGGTGGTGCTGCACTTCGGCGAGGACGTCGAGGTGCAGTTCGGCGCCGTCCGGGTCTTCGACGCCAACTCCCGCCGGGTCGATACGGGTAACGCCTACCACCCGCACGGCGATGGCCACGCGGTCGCAGTCAACGTCCCGACGAACCTGGGCCCGGGCGGCTACGTCGTCACCTGGCGCGTGATCTCCGCCGACTCCCACCCCGTCCACGGCGCCTTCACCTTTCTCATCGGCTCCGGCGGCTCGGAGGCGAGTGCCTCCGCCGCCCGGGCCCAGGCGGCCCGCCTGCTGGCCACGTCGACGGGCAGCCGCCTGGTCGGGGTGACGTTCGGCGTAGTGCGCTTCCTGGCCTTCGCCGCCTTGTTCATCCTGGTCGGAGGGGCGGCGTTCGTGGTGGGCGCCTGGCCCGAAGGGCGAGAGGACCGGAAGGCGAAGCGCCTTGTCGGTGCCGGCCTCATCGGAGCGCTGGTGACCTCCGCACTGGCCATCGCCCTCCAGGGTCCCTACGGCGGCGGCCTGCCACTCGCCAAAATGGTGTCGCCGGCGGTTGTCACCGACGTCCTTCACACCCGCTTCGGCGAGGTCTACGTCGGCCGGCTAGCCATCCTGCTGGTGGCCGGGTTGCCGTTGCTGCGACGGTTGTTCCAGCCGGCGCCGCTGACGACCTCGTGGCGATGGGCAGCGGCCGCCACCGGCGCCGCCCTGCTCCTTACCCCTGGCCTGGCGGGCCACGCCACCACCGGGTCGCTGGTCGTCCTCGCCGTGCCCTTCGACCTGGTGCACATGGCGGCGGCGGCGGTCTGGTTCGGCGGCCTGGCCGTCCTGGCGACAACCGTGCTGGCGCCCCGCACGGACCGGCAAGTGCCAAGCCCATTCGTGACCGTGCTGCCCCGCTACTCCCAATGGGCGCTCGGGGCGGTGCTCGCCATCGCGATATCCGGCGGCGTCGCGGCCTGGCGCCAGATCGGAAGCTTCACCGCGGTCACCACCACCCCCTTCGGCCGGCTGGTCCTGACCAAGACCATCCTGTTCGCGCTGGTGGTGGCGGTCGCCGCCCGCAGCCGTCGCATCGTCCACGGGCGGCTTGCGGTGCCGTTCCGTCGCTCGCCCGCTTCCGCGTCTCCGGGACCGGTGACCCCGGCGACGTCACCGGGGCCGGGTGCCATGGCCGCCGCCCCACCGACGACCGCCGGACCGGCCAGGGCGGTTCGCCGCCGCAGCCGGACGCAACGCCAGGCCGACCTCCGCCGGGCGGTGCTGATCGAGGTGCTGCTGCTCACGGCGGTGATCGCCGTGGCGGCGGTGCTGGTCAATGCCCAGCCGGCCCGGCAGGCGGCGAACCAGCCGTTCTCGGCCGAAGTCCACGCCGGGCCCAACGTGCTGGTCGACGTGGTGGTGGATCCGGCGAAGTCAGGGCCGGTCGCCGTCCACCTGTACACCTTGAGCCCCGATGGTGCCCAACTCGACGTGCCCGAGGTCACCGCCTCGATGAGCCTGCCCTCGGCGGGCATCGGCAACCTGAAGATCCCGCTGCAGCGGGGGGGCGTGGGTCACTTCCTGGTCGCGGGATTCCAGGTCCCGCTGCGCGGCACCTGGACGCTCACCATCACGGTACGGACCACGGAATTCGACGAGTTCAACGCCACCCCGCTCCACATCACCATGAGATGAGGTCATCGTGATACCAAAGCTCCTTGCCGGCGCCGTATTGGTCGCGGCCATCCTCGCCACGGCGGTCGCTCCGGCCAGCGCCCACGTGACCACCGACCCGGGGTCGGCACCGCAGGGCGGCGAGGTGACGGTGCGGTTCCGGGTGCCCAACGAGGTGGCCAACGCCACGGTCGTCAAAGTCGATATCGCCTTCCCGACCGACCATCCCCTGCTCGGGGTATTGGCCGAGCCGGTCGCCGGATGGACCTCGACGGTGACCGAGGCCACGCTGAACCCGCCGGTCCAGACCGACGACGGTCCCGTGTCGCAGGCCGTCAGCCAGATCACCTGGACGGCGGCGGCCGGCGGTGGTACCCCACCCACACAGTTCCAGGAGTTTCCGGTGCTGGTCCAGCAACTCCCGAAAACCGTTGACCAGGTGGTCTTCAAGGCCGTGCAGACCTACAGCGACGGCTCCGTCGTCCGCTGGATCGATCCCGTCGTCGCCGGCCAGCCGGCACCGGACCACCCGACACCGATCCTGAAGCTCACCGCCGCGGGGAGCAATACCGGCGGGACGGGGGTGACCGCGGCAACGTCGGCGCCAGCGCCGGCGACGAAGACCAGTGACTCGACCGCTCGCACCCTCGGTGCGCTGGGCGCGGCCGCCGGCATCCTGGCCCTGATCGTGAGCGTGGTGGGGTTGCGAAGGCGCACGGCCGCCCCGGCGCCCTCGAGCCCCGCCTCGGCAGCAGAATGACGAAGATGAGACGGCTCGCGACCGCGCTGGCACTGACCGTGGGCTGGGTGCTGATTCTGGCCGCCCCGGCCTCAGCGCACAGCGTCTCAGGAGTGGGCGCCACCAATTGGAAGTCGGTGATTACCAGCGTTTCGCCCCAGGTCCCCGGCTTGACGGTGAGGCTGGTCGAAGACGGCAGCCGCATCGAGCTAACCAACTACGGGCCCGAGGTCACGGTCCAGGGCTACGAGGGGGAGCCGTACCTCCGGATCGGGCCCGACGGGGTGTTCGAGAATCTCCAGTCGCCGGCAACGTACCTGAACTGCAGCCGGACGGGGTGTTCGTTCCCGGCCGGCATCAACAAGGACGGGCCGCCGCAGTGGAAGAAGATCTCCAGTGGCCAGACGGCCCGCTGGCACGATCACCGAGCGCATTACATGGGCGGCCAACCCCCGCCGGACGTGCTGCAATCGCCCGGCCGGGTGCACGTGGAGGCCAGCTGGACGATCACCTTGACCCGGGGGTCGACCCCGATCCTCGTCAAGGGCAACTACACCTGGGTCCCGAGCTCGAGTCCCTTCCCGTGGCTGGCCCTGGCCGTGGTGCTGTTCGCGTTGGGTGTCGCCGCCGGGGTCCTCGGAACCTGGGGGCCCCGGCTCGCCGTCCTGGTGGCGCTGCTCACGGTCGTCGACATCTACCACGCGGTCGGCATCGCCTGGTTCTGGTCGGGCAGTACCGCCTACCGGCTGGAGAAATTCCTGTCCGGGAGCTTCTACTCCTTCATCGGCTGGGTGCTCGGCGCCTTGGCGGTGTGGCTCCTGGTGCGCCGGCGAGTCGACGGCCTGTACGCCGCGGTGTTCGCCGG
Organism: Acidimicrobiales bacterium; assembly: GCA_036264135.1. GTDB lineage: Bacteria > Actinomycetota > Acidimicrobiia > Acidimicrobiales > Palsa-688 > DATARN01. The sequence goes on along the minus strand of DATARN010000074.1, from coordinate 395 downwards.
CGGATCGGCGGCGCTGTTCACCGGCCTGCTCGACTTCACCGTCCTGTCCCGTTCACAGGCGCCGTTCGCGGCGCCGATTACCGTCGACCGGCTGAGCGTGGTGACCTCGCTCGGTCTCGGCCTCGGCGTCGCCGTCGGCGCCCTGCTCGCCATCCGGGCCACCACGCCGCGGGTGGAGGAGGTCTATGACGACGAGGACGACGAGGATTTTGCGGGTGTCGACGCCGCAATGACCGTTTCGCGGCAACGAGCCCCGGGGCCGACCTAGCCGCCGATGCTGGCCGCCCGCACAGGGCTCGCCACCGCACGCCTCTTTTACCAACCGTTCGCCGGTTCGAAACACACCAATCGGATACTTCCGGAAGCACAAGGGCCGCGCATTTGATACTTTCGGC